>JAFQIB010000065.1 GCA_017397765.1 Clostridia bacterium
ACTACAACAAGGCCACCTCCATGAAGGGCATCACCGGTGACAACATGCTCCAGCTGCTGGAGCAGCGCCTGGACAACGTCGTGTACCGTCTGGGCCTGGGCAAGACCCGTCGTGCCGCCCGTCAGATCGTGGTGCACGGCCACATCCGCGTCAATGGCCAGAAGGTGGACATCCCCTCCTACTCCGTGAAGGTGGGCGACGTGATCACCCTGCGCCAGAAGAGCGCTGAGTCCGAGCTGTTCAAGGGCCTGCGTGAGGGCACCACTGCTGTGACCCCCAAGTGGCTGACCTTTGACGCCGCTAACCTGACTGGCACTGTGGTTGCTCTGCCCGCCCGTGAGGACGTGGACTTCGAGCCCCAGATGCAGATGATCGTCGAATTCTACTCCCGTTAATGAAGGGTGCTGCGGGAGTGTGGGTGAGACTCCTCTCCCGCAGAAACATCCCTTCACTCCGAACCTGAGCAAGGAGGGTATCAAAAATGGCCGTAGAAATCGAAAAGGCAAAGGTCGAATGTGTCGAAGTTGGCGACAACGGCAAGTACGGCAAGTTCGTCGTCGAGCCGCTGGAGCGTGGCTTTGGCCATACGCTGGGCAACTCCCTGCGCCGCGTCCTGCTGTCTTCCCTGCCCGGTGCTGCGGTGTCCTCGGTGCATATCGAGGGCGTGCAGCATGAGTTCTCCACCATCCCCGGCGTAACCGAGGATGTGACGGAGATCATCCTGAACCTGAAGGGTCTGGCCGTCAAGATGTACGGCGAAGGCCCCAAGAGCGTGATCGTGGACAAGATCGGCCCCTGTGAGCTGACTGCAGCTGACATCAAGGTGGATGAGGAGATCGAAATCATCAACCCCGAGATGCACATTGCCACCCTCAATGAGGATGCGCACCTGCAGATGACGCTGCGCCTGGAGCGCGGCCGCGGCTATGTCAGCGCCGAGAAGAACAAGGCCCGCGATATCACGATGCCCATCGGCGTCATCGCAATGGACTCCATCTTCACCCCCATCCACAAGGTGAACTACACCGTGGAAGACAAGCGCGTCGGCCAGTCCAACGACTACGACCGCCTGACCCTGGAGGTGTGGACCAATGGCACCCTGAAGCCCGAAGAGGCCGTCAGCGGCGCCGCCAGCATTCTCACTGAGCATCTGGCTTCCTTCGTCCGCCTGACCGACACCGTCCTCCCCGTGAGCATGGTGCAGCCTGAGGACGACAAGAAGGAAAAGGTCCTGGAGATGACCATCGAGGAGCTGGAGCTGTCCGTCCGCGCTTACAACTGTCTGAAGCGCGCCGGCATCAACAGCGTGGCCGAGCTGGTTCAGCGCAACCAGGAAGACATGATGAAAGTCCGCAACCTGGGCCGCAAGTCCCTGGAAGAGGTCGAGCAGAAGCTGCAGGAGCTGGGTCTGGCCCTGCGCCCGAATGATGAATAAGACGGGGCTTAAAAGTGCAGGGAGCAACTGATGTCTCCCCTGCCGCCCATCCCATGATAGGAGGAAATACCCCATGGCTTACCAGCGCAAACTGGGTCGCACGGCCTCTCAGCGCAAGGCGCTGCTGCGCGGCCTCACGACCAATCTGATCAATAACGGCAAGATCGAGACGACCGAAGCCAAGGCCAAGGAAGTTCGCCGCATTGCCGAGCGTCTGATCACTCTGGCTGTCAAGGAGCACGAGAACACCGTGACCGTGATGAAGGAGTTCCACAACGATAAGGGCCAGCTGGTCCAGCAGGAGGTCGTGAACGACGCTCCCTCCAAGCTGGCTGCCCGTCGTCAGATCCTGTCCTACCTCTACAACGTGCCCGTGGCTCGCGAAGAGGATGAGCGCAAGGCTGACTACAAGGCCCGTCAGCGCGAGGTCAAGTACCCCGTCGTTGAGAAGCTGTTCCGTGAGATCGCTCCCGCTTGCAAGGAGCGCAACGGCGGCTACACCCGTATGTACAAGCTGGGACCCCGTCGCGGCGACGCTGCCGAGATGGTGATCCTGGAGATCATCAAGTAAGGGTCTTTGATCCCTGTCGACCTCGTGTCGTGTACTTGAGTCATCAATAACGTAACAACGTTTTCTTTCGCACACATCAAAAGCAAAGCATCAAAGCACATTCGATCGGCCCGACCGCACATCGGGCCGGTCTTTTTTGTTGCACCTTTCTGTCAGGCATGCTATAATAAACCAAACAAGCTGCATGGAGGTGCCGTATGAAACGAATCGCTGCGTTCTTCCTGTCCATCCTGATGCTTTGTATGCCCCTGTCCGCCTCTGCCGGTTCGGGCCTGTCCACCGAGGACGCGCTCACGATCCTCCTGAGCGGCCTTGACCGTTCTCTGTCCGGCGCTCAGCCCGGGCTGCAGCTCACGCTGACCACGCCGGACGGTGAATCCACCGCCATTGGCTTTGGCAAGACAACCACCGGCTATTCTGCCAACTATACCTCCCCCGATCTGGCGCTCCTGATCAACGAAATCAGCGCTTACCTTACCAGCGGCGGCATCACCTCTGCCACCTCCACCCAAGCGCTGCTGAATCTGCTGTCCCAGATCGCCAACAGCGGCACGCCGCAGCTGACCCCTGAGGATCTGCAGCTGCTTGCTGACGTCGGGCTGGCTTTCCTGCAGGGCCTGATGACCTCCGACTGCATCACGGTTTCCGGCAGCGGCAGCACGATGAACCTGCATATTGATCTGGACGGCCTGTTGGATCTGCTGGACACGCTGGTGCCCCAGGCGTTGTCTGTTTCTCCCGAGAAAATGGAGGCGCTGCTGGCCAAGCTGACTCCCTACCTGTTCGGCCAGCCGGTTTCCCTGGCCCAGATCACCGATGCCTGGCAGCAGTTGGGACTGCGCGATATCCAGACCGGTCTGGTGCTGGACGCCACGCTGATGTCCACAGGCCGCGTCATCGCACTGATCGCCTCCTGCATGAACTGGCATCTCAAACTGGCTTTCTCGCCGTCCGGTCTGTCCGGCACCCTGACCACGCCGGAGGGCATTGCTTACCCCTTTGATACCAATGATCTGCAGACCGTTGCCGGCCTGCTGGCCGCTGCACCCTCTGCGATCACGGAAGAAGCCTTCCAGATCGAGCAGACCGTTGCCGCTCAAACCTACAACGGCAGGTCTTTCCCCGACTCCCTTGTCACCACCCACCTCCGCACCGATCTGGCCCTGGTCGTCCGTGACCTTTGTACCGGCCTGAAGCAATCCATCAACGCCAACGCCCCCACGGTGGATGCGCTGCTGAAGAAGTATCAGCCCTGGATCGATCTTTTCCTCTCCGGTGCCGAAGCGTCCGCTCCGCTCACTGCGGACGCGCTGATCCAGCTGCTGGACAGCATGCCCGCCCTTTCCTCCGTCCCCGGCGAGGCCACCATCGTCAACAATTACTGCTATCAGACCGTCACCATCGACGCCTTCCTTGCCAATGCGCAGTTTGAGGCGGATATCAGCACGCAGCGCAGGCAGCAGACCATTAGTGCTGCATTCCGCATCGTTGACCCGGTTGATTACTTTGAGCTTTCTCTGGACGGCTGCACCGATTACCAGGGCAATACGTCCTGCACGCTGTCCTCCTCCAAGGCGCTGGGCGGCTGCCATGCACTGACCTTCAGCTTCTGCAGGCCCTCCGTCTACAACAGCACGCTGTCCATCGCCACCGACAACGACGCCTTCCGTCTGACGGTAGATACCACTCGGTCCGGTGACCGGCTTGATCTGCATCTGGGCAGCTTCCATCTGGCATACGCCGAGGCAAGCGTCTCCCACGGTCAGATTCAGCCGGAAATGTCCCTGCAATCCTCCTGGCCGGGCGGCTTTGTCAGCCTGCTTGTGACGGATAACACCGTTGAGTTTGATTCCAATCTGCTGGGCTTCTCCTATGTGGAAACCTGGGATACTATCCGGATGGAGGGGTATGTCAGCGAGCACTCGGATGCCATGTACCCCAACAGCTTCACCTTCATGCTGGATGAGGAAAATGAGATTCTCACCGGCAGCATCATCCCCTACGACGGTGACGCTGTCCACCTGACCTATCGGACCGGCAAGCTGTCCATCCTGACCGGCGGCAGCGAATGCATCATCGCCGACGCCCATACCGGCACCCCGACCCAGAATACCACCACCGTCACTGTCGACGGCGAAATTGCTGCAACGGTCGTCACCGACGTGCAGGGCCGTGACAGCATGACTATTCGCCTGTACCCCGGCGCACAGACCACTGGCGATGCGATCCGGCTGGAGCTTGCCTTCTGCGCCCCCGGACAGCCCGCCCCTGCGGATGCGGTAACCGTATCTCCGGAGGAATTCATCATGCTTTTGCAGCAGGCCTTCTCCCCCGAAGAAGCTGCGCCGCTGGCAGAAGAAAACACAGCAGCACCCGAGGCTGCGCCTGCCGCTGCAGAATAAGAAAGGAATAGCCCAGATGAAATTCATGATCGCTTCCGACCTTCACGGCTCGGCCTTCTATACCCGGCAGCTGTTGGATGCCTTCCGGCGCGAGCAGGCAGACCGCCTGCTCCTGCTGGGCGATCTGCTCTACCACGGCCCCCGCAATGATCTGCCGAAAGATTACGCGCCCAAGCAGGTCATCGCCATGCTCAGCGAGGTCAAGGACAAGGTCCTGTGCGTGCGCGGCAACTGCGACACCGAGGTCGATCAGATGGTGCTCCCCTTCCCCATCCTGGCGGATTACGCCGTCATCCCCGTAGCAGACCGGCTGATGTACTGCACCCACGGGCATCACTTCAACGTCAGCGCCCTGCCGCCCATGCAGCAGGGAGATATCCTGATCTACGGCCATACCCACGTGCCGCTGCTGGACGTGAATGAGGAGCGCGTCTGCCTGAATCCCGGCAGCGTGTCCATCCCCAAGGAAAACAGCTGGCACGGCTATATGACGCTGGAAAACGGCCGCTTCCGCTGGGTGGATCTGGACGGAAACATGAAGATGGAATACGATATCGCCTGGATGAGTCGGGACGGAAACGCAAAGCCGGCAGCCGACATCCGCTGAACACAAAGCAACCCCGGCAGCCGCTGCAGCTGCCGGGGTGATTTTACGCATGGGTCAGCGCTTCCTCCCTGTCGTAGAGAGCCTGCATCTGATGGTAGGCCTCCTCCACAATGCGGTCGCGCTCGGCAATGGGGTCGTTCTCCGGGTCATACACGATCTCCGTGCCGAAGGAAACCGTCCTGCCAGCCTTGTAGCACAGCATCGGCACAAACCGGCAGCGCTTGCCCGTACGGTTGTAATAAACCTGGGCCAGCATCGGAAAGCCGCGGAAGAGCGTCGGCGGACGGCCGGATTTATAGCCCGGGCTGTTGGGATCGGTGTCCGGGTCCTCGGGGAAGATCAGCAGATTTGCCCCCTGCTGGAGTGCCTCCACCGACTTGCGGAAGGTGGTCATCAGCTCCCGGGGCTTGTGGCGGAAGACCGGAATGGACTTCACCGCCTGCATCAGCTTCATCGTATTGGTCGCCAGGAAGCGGGCCACCCGCTGCTTGGTGTGGTCTGCCCAGTTCACCTTCTTAAGGGTGTAGCGCTTGACGTAGGCAGTGGCTTCCTCCGCGTCACAGCAAAGCTCGCTGATGGTCCACGGACGCGTATAGCCCGGACAATACAGCATGCCGGTCACCGGCCCGTACAGCTCGCCATGATTGCACAGATAGACAATCGGCTCCTCTTCATTGAGCACGACGTTTTCCACATCCTTGAGCCGATGAGGCATCATGCGGCGCAGCACAAACATCAGCAATCGTATGGGTTTGGAATGCATCTGTGCCATCCATCGGCCTCCCTTCATGCACATCATCCTGCTATGCAGATTTTATCATATTCCTCGCAGCCTCTGCAACTCAACATTCGTTGATGTTTTCTGTCGTAAATCTGCGAAAAACCGGATTTGTTCTTGCTAAATTCATCATCCTGGGGTATCATAGGAGGGAAGCAAGACAATCCACGGAAAGGACGCAAGCTTATGGCCTCAACCCTTTATACCCAGGCAGATCTGGATGCTATGAATCAGCAGCTGCGCAAGCGCTGGGTTCTGCTCGCCATTCCCTGCTGCATTTTGCTCGCCGGGCTGGTTTCTTCCCTCGTGATCCGGCTTCAGTGGCTGAGCATCCTGACCACCATCGCCATCGGCGCCATCCTGATCGCAGGCTATGACCTGGCCCTCAAGCCGCTGCGCTGCTACCGCCGGCACCTGAACACCAGTCTCCATGGGCGCACCCGCGAATGCGAGCTGCCCTTCGTCGCCCTTTCGGAGAATATCGATGTGGTGGACGGCGTGCGCTTCCGCCAGCTGCTCTGCGCAGATGTGGACGGAAAGGGTCGCCCCTATGACCGTCTCTTCTACTTCGATGCGGAAAAGGAATTTCCGCCGACGGAGCCGGGCGCAATGCTCCATATTGTTCATTACGATCTGAACGTGGCAAATATCTACCCGGTGTGATCCGCCATGGGGCTGGCATGCGTCAGTCCCATTTTTGCTGCCATTCAACATTTTTTGCAATCTTTGAAAGAATTTCTGCCCCTCATTCGTCTATATAGGTGAAAGCAATCTGCCCTGCGGCCTTATCATTCCATCGCCGCTGTCCAATCACGAGGGGAGAATACCAATGGCTGATATTTTGATTATTGACCCGGATCTGAACACCTGTATGCAAATGGCCGCCGCGCTGGAGGCCGCCCATCACCGCTGTGTGCTGGCGCACACCATTGCCGAGGCCTACGATATTGCCCGGCATTCCACCCGGCTGCTGACCATCCTCAATGCCCGGCTGTCCTGGGCGGAGAGCTTTTCGCTGCTGCGGCTGCTGGAGGAAAAGAGCTGGCCGCTGCTGTTTGTGACCTCGGAAAGCAGCACAATCCGTCACCTGCACACCCTGTATCAGGGGCCGCGGGGCGTTGTTCTTGCGCCCTTTGACGATCATCAGCTGCGCCACAGCGTGGCCAGTCTGCTCTCGGAGACCAACAGCCAGCTGACCATCGGCGCGCTGCGGCTGGACGTGGAGCACCGGGAATGCACGCTGGACGGGGAATCCCTGACCCTGACGGCCCAGGAGTTCAGCCTCCTTCAGGCCCTGATGGAATCCCCCGACGCGCCCCTCACCCGGGAGGAGCTGCTGCGCACCGCCTGGGGCTACCACACTGCCGGCGAGACCCGCACAGTGGACGTACACATCCAGCGCCTGCGCCGAAAGATCGGCACCAGCTGCATCGAAACCGTCTACAAGCTGGGCTATCGGCTGAAGATGGCATAATGGTTACGGAAGAGAGAGACAGGATGAATACGCCCCCGAAGCTTCGCTGCCGGGAACATCAGCTGAGCGTCCGGCAGGGCCTGTGGAACACCTACATCGTCTGCCGGGAGTGCGGCAAGGAATACGAGACTGCCTGGAACAAGCTGATTGCCCGCCTGGACATGCTCCTTTTCCTGCCCCTTTATTTTCTGCTGTTTGAATGCATACTTCCAATCCGCCTGCATGCTGCGCTCCGCACCTCCGATTGCCCCGAATGGCTGCTGCAGGCGCTGTGGATGGGCGGCGGTATCCTGTTCTACTTTGCCCTCCATATCCTGCTCAATCTCCTGCAGGCCTTTCTCCTGCGCCGCTCGGATGACCTGGCTTCCCATATTTTCTGACCATACAGGCCGCAAATGCGGCCTTTTTTCATGCAATCTGCCGACTTTTACACTTTGTTCATGCATATCCCCCCAATATATGCTATAATGGATTGTATGATCGGAGGTTTATTGCCATGATCGAATGTAAGGGCGTTACCAAGCGCTACGGCGCTGTGGAAGCCATCCGGAATATATCCTTCACCGCGCCCCGGGGGCAGATCGTCGGTCTGCTGGGGCAGAACGGCGCGGGCAAAACAACCACGCTGAATATCCTCACCGGCTATATGCCGCCCACGGAGGGGCAGGTGCTTGTCAATGGCATGGACATGCTCACCCAGGCCCGGGCGTGCAAGCGTGCCATCGGCTACCTGCCGGAGAAGCCGCCGCTGTATGACGAAATGACCGTGCGCAGCTACCTGAAGTTCGTCTGCGAGCTGAAGGAGGTCAGCCGCAAGGAGATCCCCGCCCACCTGGAGGAGATCCTGTCCACCTGCGGGCTGACGGACGTCTCTGAGCGGCTGATCGGCCATCTGTCCAAGGGCTACCGGCAGCGCGTGGGCGTGGCCCAGGCCCTGTGCGGCGACCCGCCGGTGCTGGTGCTGGACGAACCCACCGTTGGTCTGGACCCCCGGCAGGTCGTGGAGATCCGCGGGCTCATCCAGCGTCTGGGCGCCGGCCACACCGTGATTTTCTCCTCCCATCTGCTGTCCGAAATCCAGCAGCTCTGCCAGCGGGTCATCATATTGCACCGGGGCAAGCTGATCCGCGAGGCGGACATGGCAGAGCTGACGGAACCCAGCGATGTGCTGGTGCTGCGGGCCGCCATCAAGGGCCGCCAGCAGGAGCTGCTCCCGGCGATCCTCTCCCTGCCCTGCGTACGCCGGGTTACCCCCCTCAAGCAGGCGGAGGCCGGCGTGACCGAGGTGCGCATCGAATGCACGCGCAATACCTCCCCCGATGCGCAGACCGCGCTGTTCCGTCTCCTTTGCGCCATGGAAGCGCCCATCATGCAGCTTATCTCCGAGCACGATTCCCTGGAGGACGTGTTCCTGCAGGCCACTGCTGCCGAATAATACTGAATCAATGAGGTGAATGCCTTGTTCTCCATCTGGAAGCGCGAGCTTCAGGGCTATTTTTACACCCCCGTGGGCTATGTGTTCATGGGTGTGTTTCTGCTGCTTTCCTCGGTGATCTTCTTCCTGACCATCATGCAGACCCGCTCCAGCGATCTGCTCGCCTTCATCGGTACCATGAGCTACCTGTGGATGCTCCTGTGTCCGGTGCTGACCATGCGGCTGCTGGCGGAGGAGCGGCAAAAACGTACCGATCAGCTGCTGCTCACCAGCCCGGTCTCCCTGCCCGGCGTGGTGCTGGGGAAGTATCTGGCTGCCGTGACCGTCATGGCCGTCACCGTGCTGGCCACCGGTCTGTTTGTGCTGATCGTCGCCCTTTACGGGCAGGTCTATCCCGGCGAGCTGCTGGTAGGCTATCTGGGCTTTATGCTGCAGGGCTGCGCCTTCATTGCGATGGATCTGTTCATATCCGGCTGCTGCACCAACCAGGTGACAGCAGTGGTGGCCGCTTTCGGCGCAAACTTCGTCCTCTGGATGCTCGATTTGCTTCAGTCGGCTATTTCCGTCAGCTGGGTGAATGCCCTCCTGTCCTTCTTCAGCCTGTATGAAAGAAGCGAGCCCTTCCTGATGGGCCAGTTCTCCTTTGCCAGCGTGGGCTATGATCTGTCCTTCGCCGCTGCATTCATCGTGCTGGCCATCCACCATCTGGACGCCCGGCGCTACAGGGGGGCATGAGCATGAGAAACATCAAGCTGAAAAAGCCCTCTCTTGCCTTCTGGCATAATCCCCGTTTCCGCTACGGCAGCCTGTCCACAGCGCTGCTGTGCGTCGCCATCGCGCTGCTGATCGCCCTCAACGGCCTGTTCACCGCGATGGAAAAGAAGTACGGCTGGCGGGTGGATTGCTCCTTCAACAGCATCACCTCCCATTCGGAGGGCACTGAAACGCTGCTGGCTGCGCTGGATACCCCCGTGCACATCTATGCCCTGTACGAGCGGGGCAATGAGGATCTGCTGCTCTTTGAGCTGCTGGACCGATATGCCGCTGCCAGCCCGCTGGTCACCTGGGAGCAAGCGCCCCTGTCCCTCAATCCGGCCCTGGTCAGCCGCTTCACCGGCACAACCGCGGACAATGCCATCACAAAGGACAGCCTGATCGTCCATTGCGAAAAGACGGACCGCTTCCGCGTGCTGGATGCGAATGATTTCATCACCCTGTCCATCGACTATGACGCAGGCAGCTGGGCCTATGACAGCCTGACCTATGAAAGCAGCATCACCTCCGCCATCGCCTATGTGACCCGGGAGACCATCCCGGTGGTGCATATGGTGCAGGGGCATGACGAGCTGGATGCCAATACCACCGCCGCCCTGGAGGAGCTGCTGCTCAGCAACCATTTCGACGTGCGTTACGGCACGCTGAGCGCCATGAGCCTCGATCCGGCAGATCTGCTGGTATTCATGGCCCCCGTGCGGGATCTGACCGACACAGAGCTGACCATCGTCACCGACTTCGCAGCCAGGGGCGGCGCGCTCCTCTTTGCCTGCGATTATTCCGACCCCATCCGCAGCATGCCCAATTATCAGGCGCTGCTGCGCTCCTACGGCTTCCTGCCCAGGGAGGGCGTGGTCGTTGCGGCAAAGGAAGACAAGCAGTCCTATTTTGAGGGCAACCGCACTGTCCTGCTGCCCCAGATGCAGCCCACGGACGCCACCTTCGACCTGATGCTCAACGGCACGACAACGGTGCTCCTGTCCACCGCCCGGGCCTTTGAAATGCCGGATAGCACCGATCCCCAGCTGACCGTGACGCCCATGCTGCTCTCCGGGGAGGGCTCCTATCTGCGCAGCCTGACCACGGGCAGCGCCTCCCTGACCAAACAGGCGGGTGATCCAGATGGCCCCTTCCCCCTGGCGCTGGAAGCCTACCGCTTCTCCGAAACCGGCGATGTGAGCCGCGCCGTCATCATCGGCTCCTCCGCCGCCCTGACCAGTGAATACTACTATTCAATGACCCACGCGCAGGAGTTCATCATCCGCATCATGGAATACCTGCTGAACAGCGCTGCCAGCGATCTGCACATCATGGCCCGCACCGCAGTTCGGCCCGGTCTGTCCGCCGAGGCGCTGACCCTGGGCAGTCTGCTGCTGGTGGCGATCCCGCTGGCAGTGGTGGGCGCAGCGCTGCTGATCCTTTATCCCAGGAGGCACCGCTGATGCAGACAATCCACAAAACCCATTCCCCCGCCCCGGAAAAGCGGCGGCTCCTGCTGCTGGCCGGTGCGCTGATCCTGCTGGCCGTCCTTGCTGTCGCAGCGTTTCTGATGCGGCAGGAGGAGGCGTCCGACTGGCCTGAACCCATCCCCACCGGCCAGACGCTCTTTGCCTATGCACCGGAGCAGATCAGCCGCATCACCATCCGCCGCCGGGAGGAGGCGCCCTGGACGCTCACGCAGGAAAATGGCCTGCTGGCGCTTGAAGGAGATGCCTCCTTTCCCCTGTCCGATGCAGCAGCCGCTGCCCTGTTGGACGCTGCCTGCAATCTTCCCTGCGAGGCTGTGCTGACGGAAGACCCCGCTGAGTACAGCGACCACCTTGCGGATTTTGGCCTTGACAGTCCCCGCTATGAGGCTGTTATCACCTACACAGACGGCGTGACCGCCCATCTGTCCATCGGCAGCCCCGGCGCGGACAACAACGCCTGGTACTACATGACGCTCCGGGACGATCCCCGGCTGTTCAGCTTTTCCCGGGGTATGGTGGAAGCCCTCTTTGTCAGCCGGGACTCCCTGCGGGACACGGTTACGCCCGTGATCCACAAGGCCCGCATCGACCGGATCACCCTCACCGGGCCGGACAATGTGATCGAGTGGCAGCTGCAGGGCAGCATCACCGATCCGGACGCGATCGACAAGTGGTTCATCACCCAGCCCTATTCCTATCCGGCAGATGCGGACGCCATGTCCAGGCTGCTGTCCAATCTGGCCAACCTGCGGCTTGGCGCATACGTCTGCCCCGCCACAGCGGAAAATCTGACCGCCATGGGCTTTGACGCCCCGCGCGTAACTATCGACGTTCACATGGCTGCAGGCGCCATCGCCGTCAACAATGCGGAGGGCTCGGTCGACGTGACCGATTATCCGGCCACCTCCCTTACCTTTGCCATCGGCGGCCGGCAGAATGATCTGGTGGATTACGTCCGCTTCGGCGATGACATCTACGTCAGCAGCCACTTCACCATCGGGATGTTCATTGATTACAACGTTTCCGCCACGATGAGCCGGTATCCCGTTCTGACCGCGCTGGGCAATTTGGCCTCGCTGACTGTCAGAACAGCCGACACACAAGCGGAATACATCCTCACCCGCACCGAGCAGGTGGCTGCCAACAATGAGCTGCTCCTGGACGAGGACGGCAGCCCCACCTATGACGTGACGCTCATCTGCAACGGGCAGCCCGCCAGCTATGAGGCCTTCCGCATTGCCTATGAGGCCCTGATGCTGACGACGGTCTCTGGCACGCTCCCGGAGGATGCGGAGATCACCGCCCACCCCCACACCGTTTTCACCTTCACCGATGTCGATGACACAGTGCATACCGTGGCGCTTGCCGACTTTGATGCGCTCCATGATGCAGTGATTGTCGACGGGCATGCAGCCTTCTATCTGATCAAGGGCGGTTTCCGGCTGAAGCTGGACTGACGCAATTGCACACAAAGGGCCCCTGCTCTCCCGACTTGGGAAAGCAGGGGCCCCAATCATTTCCGTCCGATGCACACCGCGCGCCGCCGCTGCTGTGACCTCCGCATCAAATCGCAAGTCGGAGGCTGACATGGCACTGGCGATACAGCCGATGATTTTATTCCGGACGTTTCATGTTCATCCGTATGGGCATCAATCAGTGATGCTCTTTGCCGTCACGCTGGGGATGGGCTCGTCGCCCACCTGATCAGCCGAGGGGCTCTTTGCCTTCGGCGTCTGTTCGACCGCAGCGGTATGCCCGATGACCGCCTGCATGATGGCATCAGCATCGCAGGTTCCGGACACATCTGCAAAGGCAACAACCAGCATTTCGTCCATGCCTTCGCCAAGGTAGAGCAGATAGCTGCAGGTCTGGGCGCCGGTTTCGATTCTGCCGTATCCCGCAGGCCGTCCGTCAACGGTCACATGCTGGAATTCCTTCTGGATTTCTGTGCCTTCGCCGCTTGCTTCCGCTGCGATTGCCTCAAAGACTTCCTCATACAGCTGCGGCAGGAGGTCATCATGCTTCCTGGCAGGCTCCACCGAAGACAGATCGCGGAACATGACCGTGAGGACGTCCGCCCCGCTGCCGTAGGCATAGGCATGCATCCCATCGCTTTGCTGGTGTGCAGTATACCCCTCCGGGATCGCAATCCGATAGCCCCGGTCTTCCAGGAGCTCGCAGACAGCCGGTTGACTGCTTTCCGCCTTCGGAGCCGCAGTCAGCTCCGTCATCTGCTGCTTCAGCTGAGCATTCTCCGTCTGTGCCGCGAACAGCGCATCTTCCGCAGACGCCTTCAGGCTGGTCATCTCCGTCAACGCGGCTTCCGTAGCCGTCAGCGCTGCTGCTGTTTCCGTCTGTTGCACGGTCATCTCCGTCAGCGCAGTTTCAGCGTTTGCGAGCTTCCCTGCCGTTTCCGTCTGAAGCGCAGACATGTCCGCCAGCGCGGTTTCGGCGCTTGCCAGCTTCGCTGCCGTTTCCGTCTGAAGCGTGGACATATCCGCCAGTTCAGCCTCCGTCGCTTTCAGCTTTGCCGCTGCTTCCGTCTGAAGCGCCGTCATGTCCGCCAGCGCGGTTTCGGTGCTTGCCAGCTTCGCTGCCGTTTCCGTCTGAAGCGTGGTCATATCAGCCAGTTCAGCCTCCATGGCTGCAAGCTTTGCCGCCGCTTCCGTCTGAAGCTCCGTCATGTCCGCCAGTGCGGTTTCGGTGCTTGCCAGCTTCGCTGCCGTTTCCGTCTGAAGCGCCGTCATGTCCGTCAGCGCAGCTTCTGCATTCACGAGCTTGTCTGCGGTATCTGCCTGAAGCACAGTCATGTCGGTCAGCGCAGTCTCCACAGCTGACTTACTCGTCTCTGTTTCTGCCTTGGCTGCCAGCAGCTCCTTCAGCTGGTTCTCCGCAGCAGCCAGCTGATCGGCAGTCTCCTGCCGGAGGGCCGTCATTTCATTCAGCGCAGCTTCTGCAGCGGCCAGGGCCGTCGAAGCTTCCTCCTGTCGCGTCGTCATATCCGCTAGCGCAGTCTCCGTGGCGGCCAGCGCTGCGGCGCTTTCCTCCTGGAGCGTCGTCATGTCCGTCAGCGCAGTCTCCGTGGCAGCCAGTGCTGCAGCGGTTTCCTCCCGGCGCGTTGTCATGTCCGTCAGCGCGGTCTCCGTGGCGGCCAGTGCTGCAGCGGTTTCCTCCTGGCGCGCAGTCATATCAGCCAGCCCTGTCTCTGTCGCTGCAAGCTTGTCCGACGTTTCCGTCTGACGCTTCGTCATGTCGGTCAGCGCCGTCTCGGTGGTCGACAGCTTCGCCGCTGTCTCTGTCTGCAGCGCGGTCATATCCGCCAATGCAGTATCCGTCGTTGCCAGGGTCGCCGCCGTTTCCGTCTGCAGTGCGGTCATTTCATCCAGCTTTGCATTGAGATCATAGCTGGTAAAGCCCAATGCGCCGGCGCCGGCGAGCGCAATCGCCAGACCTGTGGAGAGTGCGACGGTTAGAGGGTTCTTCTTTTGTTTTACGTTTGACATCAGCTTGACCTCCTGCTATGTTCAGATAAACCTTTTTCCCATGCCTTGAAGCGATGATCCTGCCCAATTTGCTTTGTGCTGTTCTCAGATTCATGTGTGCCTTTCCGGGCAGCCTGAGCGGGGTTGTATTCTTCTGAATGCTTCTTGCGCAACGTGAAACCAGTCATGATCTTGCTTTCAGTATACAGCAATCCACAGTACAAAGCAAGTATTTTCTGTTCTGCCGATGCGGCCAATACGCACACTGGCATGCATCCCTTTCTGATTGGCAGGCATGCTGCATGAACACGCAATTCCGGGTTATGATGAAACAAAAAAAGCGGCCGAAGCCGCTTATGGATTTGATCAGCTGTTGCGGGAGTAGTTGGGCGCTTCCTTGGTGATGGAGATGTCATGGGGATGGCTCTCCGCCAGGCCCGCGCCGGTGATCTTGATGAACTCAGCGTTCTGGCGCAGATAATCAATGGTGGGGGCGCCGCAGTAGCCCATGCCGGCACGCAGGCCGCCGATCATCTGGAAGATGGTCTCGGACAGGACGCCCTTGTAGGGCACGCGGCCCTCGACGCCTTCGGGCACGAACTTCTTGGACTCGGCCTGGAAGTAACGATCCTTGGAGCCAGCCTCCATCGCAGCCAGGGAGCCCATGCCGCGGTACACCTTGAAGGAACGGCCCTGGTAGATTTCCGTCGCGCCGGGGGCTTCCTCGGTACCGGCCAGCATGGAGCCCAGCATGACGCAGGAGCCGCCAGCCGCGAGGGCCTTGACGATATCGCCGGAGTACTTGATGCCGCCGTCAGCGACGACGCGGATGCCGTGCTTGTCAGCCTCCTCCGCGCAGTCCGCCACAGCGGTGATCTGGGGCACGCCGATGCCGGCCACCACGCGGGTGGTGCAGATGGAGCCGGGGCCGATGCCGACCTTCACGCAGTCAACGCCGGCGGCAATGAGGTCATGGGTCGCGCCGGCAGTGGCGACGTTGCCCGCGAAGAGCTGGATGTTGGGGTAACGGTTGCGGATCGCCTCGACCTGCTTGAGCACGCCCACGGAATGACCATGCGCGGTGTCGATGGAGATCACGTCCACCTTGGCGTCCACCAGCGCGTCGATACGATCGAAAACGTCGCCGGTCACACCGACAGCCGCGCCGCACAGCAGACGGCCATTGGAATCCTTGGCGGAGTTGGGATACTTGGTGGACTTCTCGATGTCCTTGATGGTTATCAGGCCGCGCAGCACGCCGTTGTCGTCCACGATGGGCAGCTTCTCGATGCGGTGGCGGGCCAGGATCATCTTGGCCTCCTCCAGGGAGGTGCCCACGGGCGCGGTGATCAGGTTCTCGCTGGTCATGAACTCATGGATGGGGCGGTTGTAATCCGTGACGAAGCGCAGATCGCGGTTGGTCAGGATGCCCACCAGCTTGCCGTTCTCGCAGATCGGCACGCCGGAGATCTTATAGCGGCCCATGAGATTTTCCGCATCCTGGATCAGATGATTGGGAGAGAGGAAGAAGGGATCGGTAATCACGCCATGCTCAGAGCGCTTGACCTTATCGACCTGCGCAGCCTGATCAGCGATGGACATGTTCTTGTGGATGATACCCAGGCCGCCTTCACGGGCCATGGCGATGGCCATGCGCGCGTCGGTGACGGTATCCATGGCAGCAGACATCAGCGGGATGTTCAGCTTGATCACAGGCGTCAGCTGAATGGACAGATCAACGTCCTTGGGAAGCACTTCACTGCGGGCGGGCACCAGCAGCACGTCGTCAAAAGTGAGACCTTCACGCACAACCTTCTGAAGCATCGGAATGATCCTCCTCCACAAATCAAGTATATTGGTTAAGGTTATCAGTAATTTTAACAAAAGCCGCTACGAATGTCAATGGCATGACTGACGAAAATTCTCCCATATCAGGAAGTATCGGACAGGGTTTCTCCTTTTCTGCCAGATGCTTCCTTTTTCCGACTTTGAGAAAACCATTGCGCAACCGCCCGGGAGTGTGGTATACTGTAGGCAGAGGAACAACGTCTCCTTATGTCCGTTATTGATGAGGAGGGATATGATGAACAATCGAATTGTGATTACCATTGGCCGTCAGTTTGGCTCCGGCGGACGTTATGTAGGCCGCCTCCTGGCTGAAAAGCTGGGGATCGCATTCTATGACAAGGAGCTGCTCTCGGAGGCCGCGAAGGATTCCGGCATCTGCGAGGAAATGTTCGAGGATCACGATGAAAAGCCCACCCGTTCCCTGCTTTTCTCCCTGGTCACCGGCATGCAGACGCACATGAGCAGCGGCGCCTATTACATGGACATGCCGCTGAACCACAGGATCTTCCTGGCCCAGTTCGACGCCATCCGCCGCATTGCGGGCGAAGGCAGCTGCGTGATCGTCGGCCGCTGCGCCGACTATGTCCTCCGGGATGATCCCAACACCGTATCCGTCTTTGTCAAGGCCGATATGCCCAGCAAGGTTGACCGCGCTGTGAAGTATTACGGCATCGAGGCGGACAAGGCCGAGGATCGCATCCGCAAGGCCGACAAGCAGCGCGCCAGCTACTACAATTACTATGCCACCGCCACCTGGGGCGACGTGGACAACTACGATCTGGTTGTCGATACCGGCGTGCTGGGCGTGGAGGGCGCAGTGGAGCTGATCGCAAAGTTCCTGGAGCTGCGGGAAAATAAGCAATAAGAGGTAACCTGATGAAAAAGCTTGCAGCGCTTCTGCTCTGCGTACTGATGATGCAATCCTTTGCCCTGGCGGAGATCCAGTGGCCTGCCGCCCTCACCAGCAGCCAGGCTGCCCTGCGCAACTATGTGGATCGGGTCAATCTGACCCTTGCCCAGCAGCAAGCCGGGGTGATCGACATGCTCTATGAGCTGTACACCGCCTTTGCGAGCCTGGGCATGAACGGTGAGGAAACCCCTGAAACGGCGGAGATCTATTTCCAGCTGGGCGAGACCGGCTTGCATTCCCTGACGCTGCGGATGACCCAGCCGGATCAATTCCAGCAGGTTGCCGCCGCCTGCCTGGCCTCCGCTTCCAACACCATCTCCCTGGAAAGCGCGCTGGAGGTCACCAGCAAATATGCCGACGTGCTCCGCAAGGATCTGGCAAACAAAAACGCAAACCCTGATGATGCCATGACCCATTCCTTCGAGGAGGACGTGGTGACACTGCAGGGAACGCAGCCCCGGGCCTATTTCGCCTATTACCCCAACCAGTACGGAGACGATCAGCACTGGCTTCAGATGACGCTGATCTTCGCCCGGCCCGGGAGCGACAGCGCAGGTCTGGGCCTGGCGGATGCAACCCCCGCCCCTGCCGGCGACGTGGAATACGAGGGCTTCTTCTCCCAGGACAATTACACCCATCTGGAGATCTTCGCCACCCCCACGCCGGAGCCCGACTCCGCCGCCATGGAGGACTGGCGGTAATATATCAATTATGAATTAGGAATTATGAATTAGGAATTGAGTTTGATTGGCCCCGGTGAATGCCGGGGCTCAGACTGTCAAAAACTCCTGGAGGTGTCGGAGGGCCCGCAGGCCCTCTGACTGTCATCGTATCCGGGGGCTTTGCCGCCGGGGCGGGGCGTTTTCGGCTTTCAGCCGAAAACATTCCTTACACGGAGGAGCGGCCGGGAGGGCCTTTCAGGCCTGACCAGCGACGGAGTGCAATCCTCGAAAAAGTGCCCGAAGCACTTTTTCGACACGCAGAGCCCCGGTGGATGCCGGGGCTTTCTTGTAAGGAGGAGTAACGATGTACAGGTTTTCGGTGCCGGAGAATAAGCGCGTCCGGGTGATCGTTTCGTCGGATACGGCCTGCGAGGCGGATGATCCCTTTGCCATTGCCCACGCGCTTTTGTCCCCCAAGCTGGAGGTAAAGGCGGTCATCGCCGAGCATTTCATGTCCGAGGGCTCAATGGAAAAGAGCTATGCTGCTGCGGTGAAGCTGCTGACGCTGATGAAATCCGATGTGCCGGTGCTGCACGGTCAGGTATGGCCCAGGGACGGACAGCTCAGCGAGGGCGCGCAGTGCATCATTGATGAAGCCCGCCGGACGGATGACCGGCCCCTGTATGTGCTGCTGATGGGCGCGACCACCACCATGGCGGACGCCCTGCGCGCCGCACCTGACATTGCGGAACGGCTGACCGTCGTCACCATCGGCGGCAACGCCTACGGCAAGGACGCCTGGGCCTTCCGGGAGTTCAACTGGGGCAACGATCCGGAGGCCATCAACTTCATCCTCCGCGACACAAAGGTGCCGGTATGGCAGATTCCCTTCAGCGGCTATGCCTATGTCCGTACGAGCCTGGCAGAGCTGCAGCACCGCGTTGCACCCTGCGGCGAGGTCGGCGCTTATCTCCTCCGCCAGATGGATGAATACAACAACAGCCCCTACTCCGGATGGACAGCAGGCGAAAGCTGGTCTTTGGGCGACAATCCCAGCGTGGCGGTGGTCATCGACGACTGCGCCGGACGCTCCACAATGCAGAATGCATGGCTGATCGACGCGCAGACCGTCTATACCGAGGAAGTGCCTGACCGCCCCATCCGCGTTTTCCACACGATGGACAGCCGCTTCGTGCTGGAGGATCTGTTCTGTAAGCTGCAACTAAATTTCGGGTGATTATTGATAAAACTACTGTAGAGCAAAATGTCCATATAGAAAAAATGCCAGACTATTGTCTGGCATTTTTTCTATGAGGCGGCCATGTATAGATGGTTACGATTGTTTCTTAATGATCCACTTTGACATTCCTGAACCGCAATGTTCATTCGGATGCAGTGAATAACCAGCCTTTTGATAAAAGCCTTCCTTTCCTTTGGCACTTACCAACTGCAAGTATCCTTCCCACCCCGATTGCAGCCGGGTGTGAATGTACTCCTCAATGTGTAAAAGTAGACTCCTGCCTATACCGTGCCCCTGAAACGACGGCTCTACCACAAAATCCTTTAGAAAAAAGGACATCGCACCATCGCCAAGCAAACGAGCCATCGCAATAACACGGTCGCCACACACGACAGAAAACGTAGCGTAGCTGTTAAGCAATACGATTTGCACCAAATCGCACGGCAGTTCTCCCCAGCCTGCGCTTGCAAATAGCCGGACAAAATCTTCTGCCCGCAACTGATTATCCTCTATTATGTAATTCACAGCCCACCTCCTGCACGCTCTATGCAGACAACAGCCCTAATTATGCCTTGATGATCTGCTTGCCGTACTTCGCCACCAGGCGGTCACGGTCCGCATTGCCGATGATGATGGTCAGCTCAGTGCCCTCATCCGTGTAGTTTTCGCTCACCACGCGGCCCAGCGGACGGATCTGGCTCACCAGCCCGTACTGGCTGAAGGGCAGCACGAAGGTCACCGGAGCAAAGGACTTCTGCAGCTCGGCAGCGATGCGGCTTTGCAGCTCGTCCAGCCCGTCGCCGGTTTTGGCGGACACCATCACCGCGCCGGGGAAGGTCGGTTCGGCCTTGCCCAGATCGCACTTGTTGATGACCTCAATCCGCGGCTGCTCCGTTGCGCCCAGCTCCTCCAGCACCTGCATGACCGTGTCATGCTGCTTGTACATTTCACTGGATGCACCGTCGTTGACGATCAGCAGCACGTCCGCCAGCGTCGCTTCATCCAGGGTGGAGCGGAAGGCGCTGACCAGGGCGTGGGGCAGCTTGCGGATAAAGCCGACCGTATCCACCAGCAGGAATGGCGTATGCTCAGCGGTCTCAATGCGGCGGGACACAGCGTCCAGCGTAGCAAAGAGCTGATCCTGCACATACACATCGCTGCCGGTCAGCTTGTTCAGCAACGTGGATTTTCCGGCGTTGGTATAGCCCACCAGCGCCACCACGGGGATCTCGTTCTTCTCCCGGTTCTTGCGGCGGAGCTCCCGCTGCTTCTCCACTGTCTCCAGGCGACGGCGCAGCTCGGTCATGCGCTCACGGATGCGGCGGCGGTTCATTTCCAGCTTGGATTCGCCCGGGCCGCGGGTGCCGATACCGCCCGCAAGGCGCGACAGCACCAGGCCCTGGCCGATCAGCCGGGTGGACTGATACTGCAGCTGGGCCAGTTCGACCTGCAGTTTGCCCTCCGCAGAGGAGGCACGCTGGGCAAAGATATCCAGGATCAGCGTCGTGCGGTCAACGACCTTCACATGCAGCATATCCTCCAGGTTTCGCATCTGGATGCCGGACAGCTCCTCGTCAAAGATGACCATGTCCGCCTCCAGCGCCTGCGCCTGGCGGGTCAGCTCATCCGCACGGCCCTTGCCGATGAACAGTGCGTTGTCGGGCTTATCGCGCTTCTGCAGGAACATGCCGACCACCTCTGCACCGGCGGTTTCCGCCAGCCGGGCCAGCTCCTGCAGGCTCTCCTCGCTTTCGATACCCATCAGAACTGCCCGTTCTTTGGCATTGGGATTCTTCTGCTCGTCCTCCCAGCCGACGATCCGGTCGCTCTCCTCAATTTGACGGTTCCACTCCGCGTCCGGCACCTTGTACCAGCGGACGGGCTCGTCCATGAGGATATTCTGCTTCTCCCCCAGGAAGGCGGCCTGCACGAAGGTCGGCTCCCCCTTCAGGCAGCCGACGGAGACCATCGCGTCATAGCGGAAGGAGCGCAGCGCGGACAGATCCACGTCGCTCAGCCGTCCGTCCCCGTTGGGATGGGTATGCACGCAGCGCACGCAGCTCAGGCGCTGGGCATTGCGGCGCAGCCGGTAGTCCCGCAGCTCCACGTCCCGGTCCGTACCCACGGACACTTCGACGATCTCGCCGTCGCGGGTGATATACACGGCGATCTCACGGTTGAGCGCGCCGGAGAACCGGGCCAGGAACTGCATCAGCTCCCGGGGGAGGAAATCGCCGTCCTCCACTTCATAATTGTACAGGCTCGCCAGCGCGTCGATCACGCTGTCGCGAATGCCCGTCAGATTGCCATGCACTTCTTGCTTCATGTAGTTTCCTTTCAATGATGCAGATCAACCATTTCCGTCATCGTCGGAGGATATATAGTAGATTTCGCCGGTCACCGCATCAATATTCACCTGGCAGACCACCTGGCCGTTGTCAGCCATGCAGATTTCCCAGATACCGTTGCAGTCCTCCCCGCCCATGATATACCCAGGACAGGCCAGATAGCCTGCTGCCTGGCCACCGGGGTAATAGGGCGCAAGTGCGATGACGGCCAGTTCACAGGCCTCACTTGCGGACATATCATCGTCTTTGGGCAGACCGTACATAGGCTGTATCGCATAGAGGGCGTCAATCAACGCTTTTTCCTCCACACGCCACAGCGCCTTATTCGTGCTGCCGTCTTTCCAGGCTGCCCATTTTTCCAGCGGCTCGGTGAAGAAGCCATCTTGGGTGGTATAGCGGTCCATCACAGCGCCCGTAGCTGCATCGATCTCCACACACCAGCCGTCTGTCAGTGTGGTCAGGTCGAAAGCCGTCACAATCCAGCGAAAGGTATCATCGCTCATTTTGACGACTTCTGCGTGGGACTGATACTGCTCGATTCCCTCAGGCAGCATATCAACAATGGTTGTGAGAGCTGTCTCCAAACCAACCTGGATATGATTCTGCGCCCTTTCTTCCACAATCTCCACAGGGATCGGCGCTTTTTCCTCCGCATACGCAGGCAGACAGAACATCAGCGCCAGCAGCACGATCAGTTTCTTCATCATGATTCCTCCTAATGGGAATTTGGGAAAAGCTTTCCCTGCCCATACAACGAAGCAGACAGGGATATTCTTCCCCTTTACCTGCGGCTTCTGATCAGCGTCACCGCCAGGAAGCCGATGAAGGCGCTTTCCACCAGGATCACATTGCTGTCCCCGGTGCGCAGCATGTGCAGCACCGGCACCTCAATGCCAATCACCGCCAGATACTGGCTCAGCACTGCGAGGATCAGCATCATTAGCGGAACCCAAAGCAGCCCGGCAAAGGGCTCCCGCTTCTTCGTCGCGCCGCAAAGCGGCAGCACCAGCGCCAGCGCAACGCCCAGCGTCACGCCCTTGAGCACCTCCGTCCAGAAGGGAATGCCGTCCATCAGCGGGAAAATCAGACACAGCAGCGCCGCCATCAGCAGCGGCAGCAGAATGACCACCAGCTTGCGCAAAAACATCACTGTTCCTCCAGCCATTTCTTTTCCTTATCGGTGAGCGCCGCCTTTTCCAGCAGATCCGGGCGGAATTTCTTCGTCGCCCGCAGGCTTTCCTGTCGCCGCCAGGCCTTGATCTTCGCATGATCGCCGGACAGGAGGATCTCCGGCACCTCCATGCCGCACAGCTCCCGGGGCCGGGTATACTGGGGATATTCCAGCAGCCCGTCGGAGAAGCTTTCCTCCTCTGCCGACTCCCCCGAGCCCAGCACGCCGGGGATGAACCGGGACACGCAATCCGTCAGCACCATCGCCGCCAGTTCACCACCGGTGAGGATATAGTCGCCAATGGAGATTTCCTCGTCGATGCAACTATCCAGCGCTCGCTGATCCACACCCTCATAGTGGCCGCAGAGCAGCACCAGATGCTCCTCCCTGGCCAGCTCCCGGGCTTTGGCGGTGGTCAGCGTCGTACCGCGCGGGCCCATATAGATGCGCCGCCCGGAGAAGTTCTCCCCCGTGACCTGCTTCATGGCGTCCATGATGGGCTGGGCAAGCATCACCATGCCTGCGCCGCCGCCGAAGGGGTAATCATCGGTATTCTTATGCTTCCGGTCGGAGAAAGGGCGGATATCGACGCATTCTACCTCGATCAGTCCCTGCTCCCGGGCCCGGCCGAGGATGCTGGAGTTCATGACGCTCTCGAACATCTCCGGGAAGATGGTCAGGATGGTGATCTTCATCCGTCATTCCTCCCAGACCGCGACTTCATCCAGCTTTTCGCGGATGACGCTGATGCGCTTTTCCGCCACGTCCACCGTGGGGAACACGGCCTTCAGCGCCGGGGCCATGACGGACGTGCCCTTGGCCTTGAAGACGTACACATCCACCATGCCATACTGGAGCACGTCGGTCAGCTTACCGATGGACTTACCCGCCTCATCGATGCCCTCGCAGCCGATCAGGTCGGAGATATACACCTCACCCTCCTCCAGCGGATTGGCATGGGCGCGATCCACATAGAGCTGCACTGCACGGAGCTTTTCCGCATCCTCCATGGAGGCACAGTCGCCCAGCGTGGCATAGACAAAGCCGTCATGGACGCGGCTGCACTTCATCTTGACAGGCGCATACGTTTCGCCCTGCTTGACATAGAGGGTTTTCCAGCGGCGGAAATCATCGTGGTTGGCGGCATAGGGCTTGATCTTGACCTCGCCCTTGATGCCCTGGGGCTTGAGGACTTCGCCGATCATCAGGTATTCGATCATGGTGTATCTCCTTTTGCGGGGCTGCCAGTCGGGCTTCGGCCTCCGGCGGGCAGGGCGCTGCCCTGCACCTGCCAGAGGGATTTCATCCCTCTGGACTCCCGTTTCGCGTTTGAGGTTGAGGATGGAGTCTTGGTTGGTCGCGCGTGGGGCTTTTGCGTTCCCTGGGGCTGTCTGCCGCGCCCTCATGGCGCGGGCCTTGGGGCTGCGCGTTTTGGCAGGATTGGGCTGGGCGAGCTTTGGCTCGGATCTGTGAACAAGTTCACAGAGTCCTCGCGTCGCGCCGGCTTGTCTGCGCCTGCATGGTTGTGAGAGGCGGCAACCTCCTGCGGAGGTTGGCGGGATAGTGTGGGGCAGCCTCCGGCGGGCAGGGCGCTGTCTTGCTGCCAGGATATTCTTCCCCGATGGAGCTGGCAGCACCGGCGGGCGATGCCTGAGGGGGGGTAGCGACGGCTTCAGTCAGTTCAGCGTCTGGCTGTGCGGTGTGCTGAAGCAGGCATTTCCGCTTCCCTGTGAAAAAGGGCACAGGAAATTGTCTTTCCCGCGCCCCTTATGTATCCATGTAGCTTACTTGTCGTCCTCGACGATCTCGACGTAAACAGGCTTGCTGTTCTTGGCCGTCGCAGCCTTGATCACCGTGCGGATGGCCTTGGCAATGCGGCCCTGCTTGCCGATGACCTTGCCCATATCCTCGTCAGCCACGCTGAGCTCCAGGATGATGGCCTCGGCCTCGGTCTCACGGACGACGACCTGGTCGGGATGATCCACCAGGGACTTCGCCACGAAAGTGAGCAATTCTTGCATTGGAGGTTCCTTTCTGCCGACTGGCGGTCAACGTGAGCATAGTACACCCTTGGCGCATATGCTTACGTCGAAAAGAGGGGCTGAAAGACCCTTACTTCTCGATGACGCCGGTCTTCTTCAGCAGAACGCGAACGGTGTCGGTGGGCTGGGCGCCACAGGCGATCCAGTACTTGGCGCGCTCGCCGTCAACCTTGATATCAGCAGGCTGGGTCATGGGGTTGTAGTAGCCGATCTCCTCGATGAAGCGGCCATCGCGGGGGCTGGCGACGTCAGCGACGACAACGCGGTAGAAAGGCTTCTTCTTCATACCCATGCGCTTGAGACGAATCTTAACAGACATTTTTGTGTTCCTCCTCAAATTCTTGTGAGTTTTGATCTATATGGAAATCATATGCTTTTTGCTATATGACCCACTCGAGTTTCATATGGGACTTGCGTCCCGCAGCCTGATCAAAATCAAGCCGGTAGCCCGCCCGATGAGCGGGCGGAAGGTCAACGCCGCATGCCGACCCAACCTGCACGCGTTAGGTCTGTGGCGTAGAAAACAACTTCATCGCGAGTTGCCCGCGGGGGCAGCCCCGCTTATTTCATGCCGGGGAAACGGCGCATCATGCGCGCGCCGCGGCCGCCCTTCATCTGGCTGGTCATGCGTTTCATCATGTCCTTGGCCTGCTCGAACTGGCGGATCAGCTGGTTGACGTCCTGCACGGTGGTGCCGGAGCCGGCGGCGATGCGCTTGCGGCGGCTGGCGTTGAGGACGCTGGGATTGCGGCGTTCCTTGGGCGTCATGGAGCGGATGATGGCTTCGGGCTTCTTCATGGCGTTTTCGTCCACGTCGATGTCCTTCCCGCTCATGCCGGGCAGCATCTCCAGCATGGACTTGATGCCGCCCATTTTTTTCATGGACTGCATCTGGTCCAGGAAGTCCTCCAGGGTCAGATCCGCGTTGCGGGCCTTGCGGGCGAGCTTGTCCGCCTCCTGCTCGTCAAAGGCCTCGGCGGCCTTGTCGATCAGAGTCAGCACGTCGCCCATGCCGAGGATTCGGCTGGCCATGCGGTCCGGGTGGAAGGGCTCGATCTCGCTCAGCTTCTCGCCGATACCGGAGAACTTGATGGGCTTGCCGGTCACCGCACGCACGGACAGGGCCGCACCGCCGCGGGTATCACCGTCCAGCTTGGTGAGGATCACGCCGTCGACCTCAAGCTTCTCGTTGAAGGCATTGGCGACGTTGACGGATTCCTGACCGATCATGGCGTCGATCACCAGCAGGATCTCCTGGGGCTTGATGGCGGTCTTGATGCGGACCAGCTCATCCATCAGCACCTCGTCGATCTGCAGACGGCCGGCGGTATCGATAATCAGCACGTCGCGGCCCAGATAGCGGGCGCGCTCGACGGCCTCCTGAGCGGTCTTCACCGGGTCCTGGGTACCGTGCTCATACACCGGCACCTTGACCTGCTCGCCGACCACCTGCAGCTGCTTGATGGCAGCGGGGCGGTAGACGTCACAGGCGGCGAGCATGGGCTTCTTGCCCTGCTTGACCAGCCACCCGGCCAGCTTGGCGGCCATGGTGGTCTTACCTGCGCCCTGCAGGCCGCAGAGCATGTACACCGTCAGCGGGCTGGAGGACCAGGTCAGCTTGGCGTTCTGGCCGCCCATGAGCTCAGTCATTTCATCGCGGACGATGGAAATAACCTGCTGGGAGGCCGTCAGGCTGTTGGTGATCTCCTGACCGATGCAGCGTTCGGTGACCTTCTTGATGAAATCCTTGGCAACGGCGTAGTTGACGTCCGCCTCCAGCAGGGCCATGCGAACCTCGCGCATGCCCTCCTTGACGGACTGTTCAGTCAGCCGGCCCTTGCTGCTCAGCTTGCGCAATGCGCCCTGCAGCTTTTCTGTCAAGCCCTCAAAGGCCATTGTTTTCCTCCTGATCGAGCCGGATAAGCGCGTCTATCGCCCGTTCGGCTTCGTCGTAGCGCTTCTCTTGCAGGAGCGCCCGGCATGCTTCCAGCCCGTCTTCCATCCTGCGGAAGCGCGCGGCCACCCGCAGCTTGGCCTCCATGTCGAAGAGCCGCTGAGCTGCCCGGGTCAGCATGTCATGCACGCCCTGGCGGCTGACGCCGACCTCCTGGGCGATCTCGCCAAGGGACAGATCCTCCTCACAGTGCAGCATCAGCACCTGCCGCTGCTTATCCGTCAGCAGCCCGCCGTAGAAGGCCGTCAGCCACGCCAGCTCGATCTTCCGGCTGACTTCGTCTGCGATCCGTTCGTTCTGCATGCTGCATCCTCCTCGCGGCGCTGTCAAGGAGTTCCCATTGACACCACGCTATTATACACCAGGCCGCAGCAGGTGTCAAGTACTTTTCCATGACAGATATCAGGAAATTCTCTTCTTATTTGCCCGCATTACAGAAAAACCGCCCTCCGTATCGGAAGGCGGCAGTGAATCACTTGTAGGGGATCTCCTGTCCGGTCAGCTCCAGCCAGAACTTGCGCAGCGCCTTCTGGTTGGTCACGCCGTAATCCGGGTCCTTCTGTTCGGTCTCGGACATATCGCGCAGGAAATGCACGCAGTTCTGTCCCTCAAAATCATTGTTGGGGATGGGATTGATGCCGTGAGCCACATTGTGGGTCGTGGCCACCGTCCAGGTGCCGCTGGGCAGGCGGACGTAAACAGGCTTGGGCGTCCAGTCCTCCTTGTACCCGAAGGCAGCATGCATCGCTGCAGTATCGGCCTTTGTGGTGGGCTCCACGTCGCAATGGCGGCCGCGGGCAATGATCGTCAGTGACCAGCTGATATCCGTCACGGGGTCATAAGCCAGAATCGCCTGACCGTTGGCAACAGAGCCCTTGATCTGGTCAGCCCAGTGCAGGAGCTTGATCTGGGACTTGGCGGGCTCCGCTACATAGCCCATGGAGCCGTAGATCGCCTGATCCGGGCCCACCGGGAAGCGCACCACACTGCTGGAGTACAGCTTGGACTGGGTATTGCGGCCCGCCACGCCGTCCACCGACAGCCCGTTGAGGGACTGGAAGGAACGGACAGCCTGCTCCGTGGCTTCGTCATAGGTGCCGGTCACGCTGAGCTTGTAGTCAAACCGCACCAGCGCCTGCTGCAGACGGATGACCGCCGGGCCCGTAGCACCGGAGCGCAGATTGGTATAGCTGGGGTTGGCAGCGCCCTCCGTGACGCCCTTGGCATTGAGGGCGCTGTCGGAATAAAGGGCTGCATAGGTCGCCAGATCGCCGTTGCCGGTGGCAGTAAGGCCATTCATCTGCTGGAAGGCCTTCATTGCTGCTGCCGTACTGCTGCCGTACTGGCCGTCCGCTGAGCTGAGCAGATACTCCAGCGCCTTCAGCCGGAGCTGGACGGACTTCACGTCGTTGCCGGAATCCCCGATGGTCAGGGAGCGGATGGGGATCAGATCCGTCGTCGGTTCATCCTCCGGCTCCCCGGATTCCGGCGCGGCAGCCACAGCCTTGTCGGAGAAGAGAATCGCATAGGTCTTTGTGCCGGCCACGCCATCCACGCTCAGGCCGTTGTTGGCCTGGAAGGCGCGCACCGCCGTGCGGGTCTTGCTGCCGAAGTCGCCGTCCGCCGTGCCGGTCAGATAGTTCAGCTCGATCAGCCGCTTCTGCAGCAGCTTCACGTCCTCGCCCGAATCGCCGTAGCGCAGCGTACGGGTCGGGATGGTGATCTCCTCATCCGGTTCCTCCGCGGGCGGGACAGGAAGAATCTCGTCCTCCGGCGGATCATCGGGCGTGATGACAGGCGGCGTCTCCGGCGGAGCAAGCGTTGTGCCATCGGCTGCAATGGCGTCGTCGGAGAACAGCGCGGCACTCGTCCGGCTGCCCACTGCGCCGTCAGCCGTCAGGCCGTTGCGACGCTGAAAAGCCATCACCGCAGTCAGCAGGCCGGTGCCGAATTTCCCGTCCAGCGCACCGGTATAGTAGCCCAGCGCTTTGAGCCGCTCCTGGGTATATTTCACGTCGTCGCCGGACATGCCGTAGCGCAGTGTCCGGGCAGGTACGGTGTATTCCGGCTTGCTTTCCTCCTCCTGTGCCGGGGGAACGCTGGGTGAACCGATCAGATTCCCATCTGCATCGAAGAAGGTTTCAAGCTTCATCAGGGTGTTTTTACCGGCCTTGCCATCCACGGTCAGCGAATTGCTTTTCTGGAAGGCCTTCACGCCCACATAGGTAGCCGAGCCGAAATCGCCGTCCACATGGCCCACATCATAGCCCAATGCCTTCAGCGCCCGCTGCAGGATGCGTACCCGCTCCCCTGACGAGCCGATCTTCAGGGTCGTGTATACGCCGTCAAACAAGCCCGTTCCGTTCCCGCCGGAGACATCTCCATCGCTGCCGGAGGAACCAGAGCTGCTCTGGTCATCATCGTCGCTGTCACCGGCATCGCTTGGACCGCCCACAACGATCCCCGTAAGGGCTTCGATCTTCTCCAGAGTTTTGGGGCCGGCCACGCCATCCCGGGTCAGGTTCCAGGCCGCCTGAAATTCCTTCACGGCAGCGCGGGTGCCATTGCCGTAAATACCGTCGATATTCTGGTCATAATATCCAAGCATCTTGAGCGCTGTCTGCAGGGTCGTCACATTTTCCCCGCGCTGGGGATAGCGCAGCGTCAGAGCCGACGCGCTGCCGGTCAGCAGCACGATTGCCAGCGACAGCGTCATCAGACGCAGAACGTACTTTTTCATCATGGTTTTCCCTCCTGTGGCGGACATATCGTCATCAGGCGACATGCCGTCAGGATTCAGTATAGCATGTTTTTTCGTTTTTGTAAACGTAGATTACATTCTTGTTACATATTTTCATTATCTCTGCACAGAAAAACCCGCAGCGCACTTGCTGCGGGTGAAAAACTTTTTTACTTCGCGGGCACAGCATCGGCTGCATCCAGCTTATCCTGCGTGCGGGGGCCCACCTTGCCGTCCACCGCCAGACCATTGCGGGCCTGGAAGAGACGCACGGCGGTCCGGGTGCCGGTGCCGAACTTGCCGTCCAGCTTGCCGGTGTAGTAGCCCAGCACGGTCAGGCGGGTCTGCAGGGCCAGCACCTTATCGCCCTTGTCGCCGAATTCCAGCGTCTTGTCGGTATCCACCTCGGGCTTGGGCGGGACGGGATCGTCCGCATCCAGAGCGTTGGAGGAGAAGAGCACGGTGATGGTCTTGATGCCCACTGCGCCGTCCGCCACCAGACCGTTCTTCTTCTGGAAGGCCTTGACCGCCTTGAGCATGCCGGCGCCGAACTTCTCGTCCACCTTCTTGTTGTAGTAGCCCAGGTCATACAGGCGCTGCATGGTGTACTTCACATCCAGACCGGTATAGCCAAAGCGCAGCGTGCGCTCGGGGATGCCGTAGGTGGGGGCGTTGGGATCGGGCTCGGGATCAGCGGGCTTGTTGCCGGCGATGGGGCCGGAGGTGCAGTTGCCCTGAGCGTCGAAGTAGCCCTCGAGCTTGGTCAGGGTCTTCTTGCCAGCCTTGCCGTCCTGGGTCAGGCCGACGATCTTCTGGAAGGCCTTCACCGCCGCATGGGTGCTGGAGCCGAAGGAGCCGTCCACCTTGGTGTCAAAGCCCAGGGCCAGCAGGGCGCGCTGCAGCACGCGCACACGGTCGCCCGCGGTGCCGAACTGCATGGTGCGGTAATCGCCGCCGAAGATGGTGGTGGGCTTGACAGGCATTTCGACCTTGTCTTCCTCGGTGGTCTCGAAGGTCACGCCGGTCAGCGTGGACAGCTTGGCCTGGGTCGCCCAGCCGGCGAGGCCGTCCACCGTCATGTACTGCTCCTTCTGGAACTTCTTGACGGCAGCCAGGGTGCCCTTGCCGAACACACCGTCCAGCTCGCCCTCATAGTAGCCCAGATCCTTCAGGGCAGTCTGAAGGATCAGCACGTTATTGCTCTTGTCACGGAACCGGATGGTCTCCGCTACGCCGCTGGAGGCCAGCAGCATGATCATAGCCAGCGAAAGCGCGAACGCCCGCAGAATCAGCTTCTTCATATAAAAATCCTCCATTGCATACGGTTGGGGTATGCACTCTTTTGACCATCATAGCACACTTTTGGGAACGTGTAAAGGCAGGCCCGGGGATTGTTAAAACTCCGTAACACTTGTCACATCCAGCGGATTGGCCGCGATGAATTCCGCGCCGCTGTCCCGCAGCTCCGCCTCCGTCCGGAAGCCCCACAGCGCGCCGACCGGGTGCATCCCGGCATTGCGCGCGCAGTGCATGTCCGTCGCCGTATCGCCCAGATACAGCACCTCCGCCGGCTGAACGCCCAGCGCCTGTGCAACGGCCAGCGCGCCCGCCGGATCAGGCTTCACCGGCACGCCCTCCCGCTGTCCCCGGACCTGCGCAAAGCGGATCTGAGGGAAAAAGTGGCTGACCACGTTCTTCGTATCGGCGTCGGGCTTGTTGGAGAAGACTGCCATGGGAATGCCTCTGGCCTGAAAAGCCGCAAGCATCTCCGGCACGCCGTCATAGGGCCGGGTCGTCACCAGGGCGTGAGCCTCATAGTCCGCCTGATAGGCCCTTTGCACGGACAGCGCCAGCTCCTGCCGATCCCGCACAGCCCGTTCCGCCAGCTTTTTCGCGCCGTCCCCCACCAGATATCGGTACGCCTCCACCGGCCATTCCGGCAAGCCATGCAGCCGCAGGGCCCGGTTCATGGCGTCGGCAATGTCCTTCAGTGTATCCGTCAGCGTGCCGTCCAGGTCAAAAATCACTGCCCGGATCATCCCTTTGCACTCCTTCCCCAGGGAATAACCGCCAGCCTCTTCTGCCATACTACCGGCAGAGAAAGGAGCGATTGCCCATGAATGATATGGATCGTTTCAACGGCCAGTACCGCCGCCCCAAGCCTCACCTGACGGAGCAAAATGCAGCCGTCAGGCCCACCGTCGACCGGAAAAGCCTGCTGACCGGCACCGCCATGCTGCTGGGGCTGACGCTGCTGATGATCGCCGCGCTGGTGCCCAAGCGTGCTGTGGATGACCTGCCGCCCCAGACCGCCCAGGTGCGCTCCGACCCGCAGCTGACCACCGCAGAGGACTGCCAGCTGATCCAGCACATGACCTACGCCCCCTGCGGCCACGACCTGACCCGCCGCCAGACCATCCCGCAGGAGCTGGCCGGCAAGAACCGGGAGGCCCTTTCCGCCGCCTACGACGCCTGGCAGATCACCTCCTTCGCCTCTGCGGAGGTGGTGATGGAGCAGACCCTGGCGCTGTACTGCCCGGAGCATGTGGTGCTCAAGCCCGATGAGGGCGGGATGCTGTGCATCTTCCAGAACAAATACGGCGACGCGCTGGCGCTGGTCAAGGAGCTGGATCTGCTCCTGAGCGAGCTGCCGGACAGCATCCAGCAGGCCGTGCGCCAGGGCAAGGGCTTTGCGACCATCGAGGAGCTGGAAAAGTGGCTGGAGGGGGCGGAGAGCTGAAGGGGAATTCGGAATTAGGAATTCGGAATTCGGAATTGAGAATGAGGGACGGCAGCTTTATTGCTTGCTGGCCTCATTCTTTTTGGCGGTTTTCCGGGATTCGTGCAGAATCGTCAGGTTGGCTGCAAGGCCGGCGAGAAAGCAGGCAGCCAGGACGATCTTGATAGGGAGCGGAAAGTTCACGGCAAAGCATTCCTTGACGATCAGCATGAGGGCTGCGATGCAGTTCAGGATCAGGCCGGCCAGACAAAGTTTTCGCTTCATTACTTGTTGACCTCCAGCAGACGGCCCATGATGAAGCGACCCTCGGGGAGCCATTCACCCTTGGCAGCAGTGGCTTCGTCCAGGCGGCTGGGTTCACCGGGCTTGCGGCTGTCGTAGATGGCGTAGGGCACGGGCTTGCCATCGTGGGTGCGGGTGGACATGAGGGTCTTGTGATCGCTCAGCAGCAGGATGCGGAAATCGCCCAGCGCCGGCAGCTTCTCCAGCAGAGGCTTGATGACCAGCTTGTCCAGGCGGCGGATGGCTTCAAGCTTCTCCGGCAGCTTGCCCGCATGGGTCATCTCGTCAGGCGCTTCCACATGGATGGCAGCGAAATCGTCACCATTCTTGAGCGCCTCGATGGCGGCGTCCACCTTTCCCGCGTAGTTGGTGTCCAGATCACCGTTGGCGCCGGGCACCTCGGGATGCTTCAGGCCTGCCAGCTCGGCGATGCCCCACACCAGCGGCACTGCGGAAATGACCGTGCCGGTGCGGCCATACTTCTCCACGAAGTTGTCCAGCAGCATCGCGCGGCCTGCACCCCAGGGCCAGATCATGTTCGCCGGGAGCTTGCCCGCAGCGATGCGCGCCTGGTTGATGGGGTGATCCTTCAGCACCTCGTAGGAGGCCTTCATCAGCGCGGTGATCTCATCCTTCATCGCGCCGGTGGGGTAATACAGGCCCACGTCCTGCTCCAGCACATTGTGGGGCTCGGTGGTCTTGAAGACAGCGGCTTCATCCACATCCGCAAACACGCCGATATGGCGGAAGGTGCGGCTGACGTGAACCGTCAGCTTTGCAGCCTCCTTGGCGGGCTGGAAGCGGGGATCCGCCAGCAGATCGTTCATCAGCGTCTCGGCCTCATCGCCCTCGATATTGCCGCCGTTGTGGCTGTGGATGATCAGCTTGCCGCCAATCTCCTCCACGGCGCAGAGATTGACGCGCATGGAGACCTCGCCCCTCTTGAGCGTCACGCCCACACCGGCAGCCTCCAGCACGCTGCGGCCGGTGTAGCTCCAGCGGGGGTCATAGCCGAAGATGTTGAGAATGGCGGTGTCGCTGCCTGCAGGCACGCCCTCGGGAACCGTCTGGCAGGTGCCGGTTTCGCTTCCCGCCAGCGTACCGAAGTAAGGCAGATCCAGATATTCCAGCGGCGTCTTGCCGCCCAGTTCCTCCACCGAATCGTCACTCATGCCGTCGCCAATCACAAGAATGTACTTCATAGGTTGCTTCTCCTCTCATATAACGAATGGGAAGGCGCTGCCATTCCCTTTTTCGCGCTTTTGGGATACAAAAATATTTTACGGCATGCGAAGGCATTTGCCAAGGGCACAGGGGCGAAAATACATCAAAAAGACGGGCGCAAAAGCTTTTCAGCCAGCCGCTTGACACCTGCAGCATAGCCGTTTATACTGGATCCAGCTCCCCTTTTGCCCCGGCGCACGGCCGGGCTGAGAACAGCCGCATTCAGCTGCGACAGAGCTGCCGGAGGTAGTCAGATGCAGGATATATTGACCGTAAACCACACGCCCTATCGGATCATCCGTCTGCTGGGACACGGCAAAGGCGGGTATTCCTATCTGGCAGAAAGCCAGGGAAAGCAGGTCGTGGTGAAGCAGATCCATCATGAGCCCTGTGATTACTATACCTTCGGCAACAAGATCGAAGCGGAGCTCAACGACTACGGCAGGCTGCTCCGGACGGGGATCAGGCTGCCGAAAATGATCGACGCTGACATGGCCGCCGAACGGATCGTCAAAGAATATATCGACGGCCCGACCATCTTTGAGCTGGTAAAAGCCGGGACGATGAATCCCGTCTGGCTCGCGCAGGTACGGGAAATGGCAGCGGCCGTCCGTGCATTCGGACTGAACATCGATTATTTCCCTACCAATTTCATCGTCCAGAACGGTAGCCTTTTCTATATCGATTACGAATGCAACGACTATATGGATGAATGGAATTTTGAAAACTGGGGGATCAAATACTGGTCCCAAACCAGGGAGTTCCTGGACTATATGCGCCAGCATCAGGCCGCCAATTGACCGGCAAAAAGAAGCGCGCACCTGCTCACCGAAAAAGGGAGCAGGCGCACGCTTTTTTGTCTTTGGAAACGGCATTTCTCCTGCCGGAGGCTATGCGTCACAGCGGCTTCTCAGATGATGCCCAGAAGCTCCTCAGGGCAGTTTCCGCCTCCTCCCGACGGATCACCCAGTGTTCCGGGCACAGCCGACGGTATGCCGTCTGCCGATAGCGGTCGTCCAGCAGGATCGCCGCGCCCCGGTCATTTTCCGTACGGATGACGCGGCCCACCGCCTGGGCCACCTTCTGCATCCCCGGCAGCATGTAGGCGTACAGGAAGCCGTCGCCAAAGGTACGCTCGTAATAGGCCCGCAGCGTCTCCTGGAAAAGGTTCACCTGGGGCAGACCCACGCCGACGATCACCACGCCGTCCAGCGCGTCTCCGGGCAGATCGATGCCCTCGGCGAAGATGCCGCCCAGCACGCACAGGCTGAGCACCGGCGCGCCGCCCGGCACATAGGGCGCAAGAAATTCCCTGCGCTCCGCATCGCTCATGCCGCTGCGCTGTGCCTGATGGGGCACAGCCAGTTGCTCCGACACCTGCCGCAGGTAGGCAAAGCTGGGGAAGAATGCGATATATCGCCCCGGCTTGGCGCTCACCATGCTGCAAATCGCCGCGGCGATCTCCGGACAGGCAGCTTCCCGGTAGCGGTAACGGGTGTTCACGTCCCGCTGCAGCACCAGCAGATTCTCTCTGGGAAAAGGTGAAGGCATGGCAAAGCAGGCGTCCTCCGCCTGCCCGCCAAGAAGCAGCTTCATGTCCTCCAGGGGATGCATGGTTGCCGAAAAGCAGACCACGCCCCTGAGCATCGTCGTGACCTCCTCAAAATAACTGGCCACGTCCAGCGCGAAGGCCGTAATCTTCCGACTCTTTCTCCCCTGCCAGAGCCAAGCGTATTCCGTCGTGTCCCGGCGGCGCGCGCGGATGAAGGACAAAAGCGGCGTCACCGTGTCCCGCACCTCTTCGCCCACCTCACCCCAGGGGAAGCGCTCGTTCTGCGCCGCCATGAAGGCGTCCGCCAGCTCCATGCAGGCGTTGTCCAGGGCGTTGGGCAGCTTCGGCAGCTCGCCCTCCGTGGATTCATCCACCGGAACAGGCAGATCGTCCAACGCTTTGAGCACCTCTGTCATCGCCTTGTAGAGGGCATGCTTGCGCCCGGCCGCCTTGCCCACCTGGGTGCGCAGCCTGCGGATCCTGCCGCCGTCCACCCAGCCGGAGAGCATATCCCTCAGCCGGGAAAGCAGATTGTGCGCCTCGTCGATGAGCAGCGTCACATTGGCCGTCTTGTCAAAGATGCGCTGGATGTGCACCGCCGGGTCAAGGGCGTAATTATAATCACAGATCGTCAGATCGGCAATCTCCGCCAGCGACAGCGAAAACTCGAAGGGGCACAGGCAGTGCTTGTCAGCCATCTGCCGGATGGCCTCCGGCGACCAGTCGTCCGTTTCCAGCATCTCCTCAATGGCCGCATGGTCGCGCAGGAAATGCCCTTTGGCCCGGGGGCAGAAGTCCGGATGGCACAGCGTCTTGTCCGGGCATTGCTTGTCCTTGGCGTCCAGGGTCAGTGTCCACAGATGCAGCGGCTGGCCCCGCATCAATCGCAGCGCCTCCAGGGGGCCCTGACGCTGGGTGGTGCGGGCAGTGAGATAATAGACCTGCCCGGTCAGCCCCTCCCCCAGCGCCTTGAGCGCCGGGAACAGCGACGCGGCGGATTTGCCCGTCCCGGTGGGCATGGAGGCAAATAGCCTGCGCCCCAGCCGGATGGCCGTATATACCTGCACCGCCATTTCTCTTTGGCCGGGCCGGTAGCTACCGAAGGGAAAGCGCAGATGGCGCAGCGATGCATCCCGTTCCCGGCGATGGCGGCGGATCAGCCGCATCCGGCGCAGATACGGCTCCAGGAGCGAAAGGAACTGCGCTTTGCATTCCTCCGCCGTCAGCAGCGTATCAAACTGCCCCCGCACCTTTCCGCGGCGATCCACATAGGCCACCCTGACAATGACCTGCCCAACGCCTCGCTCCAGGCACAGCATATGCCCGTAGCACACCGCCTGCATCTGATGGGCGTCAAAGGGGGCAAGGGGCGGCTCCCTGTGCTGCCACAGCTTGATCTCCTCGATGACCGGTATCTCCGCCTCCTCGCAGAAGGCGTCCATGCGCCCGGAAATATGAAGCTCCGCGTCCTCGTCCTCTACCGGGACAGTCAGGCCGAGCGGTACCTCCGCCGTCCAGCCCTCCCCCAGCAGGGATTGGCGCGCCTTGTGACCCAGCATGCCCTCCTGCATGTCCTGCAAGCTGCCGCCGGGGCGGATATCCGCGCCGTGGAGGGTAAACTCCACCAGCGTGCGCACAGCAATCCGGATCGTCTCCACAGCACGGGCCTCCTTTCATCATCCTTTGGGGTGCATGCAAAAAGGCGGGAGCAGCATTGCCGTCCCGCCGTGATGTGCTTACAGCTCCGTGACCGCGTCCAGCATCTTCTGGGCTTCGGCGATCATTTCCGCAAACTTCACCTTATATTCCTGCGCCGCCACCTTGAGGGAGTCCACTTCGGCCTCCAGCTCATCCTTCTCATCCGCCAGGTTGCCCAGGCGGGCCTTGACCTCGATCTCGGCATTCTCAACGATCTCGGCAGCCTTGGCCTGTGCATCGGCAATGGTCTGCTCCTTGACGCGCTGCGCCATCTCGAGGATCTCGCGGAAGGTGCTGTCCGCACCGGACAGCGGAGCGGCCGTCACCACGGGTTCGGGCTCCCGGACCTGGGGCTGCGGCACAGCCTGATTCTTCAGCCGGTCATTCTCGGCCTGCAGGGCTGCCATTTCCGCTTCCATCCGCTCCATTTCGTCGCAGATGCTGTCCAGGAATTCATCCACCTCATGCTGATTGTAGCCGCGGGCAGCCACATGGAATTCCTTGGTTTCGATCACTTCGATGGTGATTTTCTGGTTCTGCATAGTAAGTACCCCCTCATTCGCAAGGAAATCAAGCTCACTTGATGATATGCGTAACTCTTTCTAAAATGACGGGCCGCGCAGGTCAGCCCTTGTGGAACACTTCCAGCTGCACCGGGAGACGATCCTTCCGGGTAGGGCTGCCAACGTCCAGCAGGCGGATGCGCCCGAAGCCGCGCACAGACAAAAGCTGCCCGGCCTCCAGCAAACGGTCCATCCGTTCCTCCGGCATGTGATTCACCGACACCGCGCCTGTGCGGATGATCTCCGCTGCCCGGCTGCGGGAGATTTTCATCCCGGCAGACAAGATGCAGTCCAGCCGCAGGGACGCCACCGTGTCCCGGAGCAGCTGACCGGCAGGCGGCGCAATGACCGGCGGCTCGTCCAGCAGCTTCACCCGGATGGGGACGCTGCCGGCCTTGTCCCATTCCACAGGAAGCCGCGCGGCAGCCTCCGGCAGGCACAGCAAATAGGCCCTGTCCTCCAGAGCGATCAGATCCCCGAAGAACGCCCGGTCCATACCCAGCGCCATCAGGCTGCCCAGCAGATCGCGATGGTCTGCATGGGCAAACTTCGCCGCCCAGCGGATCTCCACCCAGACAGCGGTAAAGTCCGCCTCAGCCCAGGCCGGATGAAAGCAGACCTGCACCCGTTCCGCATCCGGCCAGCCGCCCTCAAAGGAGACGGCCACCCGGGCTTCCCGCGCAGCATGAACCGCCAGCGCCCGTTCCTGCCCCGTGACGAAGCGTCCCGGAACAGCGGCGTCCAGCCGGTCAGCCCGCTCTGCAAGCTGCTTCAGCCTCAGCGCAAGCTGTGCGGAAGCGTCCCGTTGACTCAGGGCAGCAGCCACTGGATCAGGGTGATCACGATGATCAGCGCGATGGGAGACCAGTCACAGATCTGCCAGTTCTTGGGCAGGTACTGGTTGACCAGCTTGCGCACGGGGCCCAGCACGGGCTCGGTGATGCTGGAGAGCAGGCTGGTCCACTTGTTCTCGGGCACCTTCACCAGGGTGATGACGAAATGCACCAGCAGCAGCAGCTTGTAGATATTCAGGACAAGATGAACCAGACCAAAGATGAAACCAAACATGTTCGTATTCTCCTTTGCCGTTTGTATTTATCGGGATTTCATACCGAATCCACCGTAATCGGTGTATCCGTTTGTATGCATCTGACTGCGGGCGGCCCGGCGGCCGAATCCGCCGGCGAAATCGCCCTGCCGGGCCTGATTGAAGCCCATCGTCTGCTGCCCCTGGGGATTGCCCATGGGCTGCACATTGTTCACAAAGGGCTGATTGCCCATCTGCTGGGGCTGCATATTGGTCTGCAGCGCACCGGGCCAGCGGCGCTCGATGTCCGCCATGCCCGCCCTGCGCAGGGGCTCAAAGGGCGCGACATACACCTGAGGCGGCGTGATCAGGTAGATCTGCTTGCCGGAAACCCGCATCAGGCGCTGCTTCATCGCGCAAGCCGCGCCGAAGATCAGATCCATGCAGCGGTCCGCCTCCACCAGATCGGTGATCTGCTCGGCGTTGACGATAACCGCCTCATTGTTGTACATGAACTCGATCACCCGGAAGCAGCTGGGCACGCCGGTGATCTGCGCCACGCGGAAGATCAGCTTGTAGGCATTGCCGTCCACCACATAGCTCTCGCCCGGGAAGGCAAAGGTCTGGGGCGCCTCCTGAGCCGGCTGCACGTTCTGCACAGGCTGAACCGGCTGAGCCGGCTGCATCGGCTGCACCGGCGGCATCTGGGGCGCAGGCTGGTGTGCCTGATTCTGCCTGGCTGTGAAGAAGCGCAGCGGATTGCGGGACTGCTGCTCATTCTGCTGGAAGGCAGGCTGCCCGAAGCCGGGGCGGGTGGGCTGCTGGGGCTGGGGCTGGAACTGCTGCCCGGGCTGACCCTGGAACTGGGCCTGAGGCCGGGGTGGCATCTGCTGGGGCGCCGGCTGGGGCGGCATCTGCGGATTCACAGGCTGCTGATAGCCGGTGCGGCCAAAGGGCGGCTGCTGCGCCTGGGGGCCCTGCTGGGGCATCCCCTGCTGGGGCTGCATGCCCTGGCCCGGCTGCTGGAAGGCGCCGGTCTGGCCGCCCACAGGCTGGAAGTTCTGCATCACAGAAGGATCCACACCGGTGGGCATCATGTTTTCAAAGCCGGCAGGACGAGCCTGATGCATCCCGGTGGGCATCGGCTCCTGCTGGGGGCGGTTCATCTTGGGCACATAGCCGCTGAAGCCGCCGTCCGCCCGGTTGGAGAGCACCTGATGCTCCTCCTGCTGCCTGGGCTTCATGGCCTGCAGCACTTTATTCTTCGCGTCATCCCAGAACGCCATGGTTCTTCATTCCTCTCAAAAAGGTCCGTTGTTCATATTGCCGTAATCGCGGGGGCCCATCAGGGCGCTGCCCAGGCGCACCATTGTCGCGCCGTGCTTTGCGGCCAGCAGATAATCCCCGGACATGCCCATGCTCAGTTCCTGCATGTCCACATTGGGGAGGGCCTCGTCCCGCAGCTGCTCAAAGAGCGTGCGCATATTCCCGAACAGCCGGGACAGGAGCGCCTGATCCGGGGTGTTGGGCATCACAGCCATCAGCCCCTTCACCTGAAGGCCGGGCATATGCCGCACCGTCTCCAGGAACGGTCGTACCTCCTCCGGAGGCATGCCGCCCTTCTGCTCCTCCCCTGCCGGGGATACCTGCAGGAGCACCGGCATCACGCACCCATGCTTCTGGGCCTGCCGGTCGATCTCCTGCGCCAGATTCATCCGGTCCACGGATTGAATCTGGCATACCTTATCCATTATATACTTAACTTTGTTGGTTTGCAACCGCCCAATGCAGTGGAATTGGAATTTTTCCTGCAGATCCGGCCACTTTTCGAGGATTTCCTGCACCCGGTTTTCGCCGATCTCGGCAATGCCCAGATCAGCCAGGGGCAAAATCTCCTCCGCCGGATGCGTCTTGGTCACCGCAATGATCCTCGGCGGCGCATACAGCCCCTCCGAGGCCTCTGCCAGCGCGGCCTTTGCCTGTTCATACCGGGTGCGCAGCAGCTGTGCGTCCATCAGCTTTCCTCCCTGTCAGAGGCCGTCAGAACAGCAGCACCGTCATGCCTTCAAACAGATGGCCCTGCTGGATGGCCTGGAAATATGCGTTGCCGTTTGCATAGTGGATCACGTTGACGGGGATGAAGGACTCGGTGGAGCCGTTCACCACCACCACGCCGGTCATGCCGTCCTGCACATAGATGGCCCGCTCGGGCACGTACATTGTGGACATGCTCTCGCCCAGAATCGCGCCGCAGGAGCGCATGTACAAAACCGGCTTGACGCTGCCGCTGACCTTGAGGCGGACCAGCAGCTCGCCGCCGGAACGGGTAAAGCTCACCACCTCGGCAAAGACCTGCGTGTTCTCAAACCGCTCCAGCCGCAGCTGATAGACCTGCCCCTTCACCGGGTTCCAGTCCGTATCATCCGAAAGGAAGAGCACGAACCATTCGCCATCCTCCACCATGCGGTAGATGGTGGTCTTGCCCTTCTGAGCCGTGGTCTTTTCCGGAGCCGCGCCGTTGATCATGCCGCGCACCTGCCGGGGCTCGAAGGTGGTGTAATTGTCGCCGGTCAAGCCGTACTCATAGCCGTCGGAATAGAAGCTCACCACGCCGGCGGTAGTTGCGGTATACTGCTTGGTCCAGGAGTCGATGCGCTGGGTCTGGCTGAGCTCGTCGTCAAAGAGGCGGGACAGGCGCTGATCCGCAGCATACTTGGACTTCATGTAGACCTGGCGGGCCGCCACCGCATTGGCCAGCAGCTCCTCCTGGTTTTCCAGCGAGCCGCGGGCGCCGCCGATCAGATCGCGCACTGCCTTGGCATAAGTCAGCACGTCGGAATTGACGCGATTCAGCTTGGCGTCGTAGGTGGTCTCGGATTCGATCAGCTTCTTCTGATAATCGCGGATGGAGGTGCGGTAGTTCTGCAGCGTGTTCATCTCACGGGTGGAATAGCCGGAGGAATACACCTTGCAGATGGGATCGTTTCGGATGACGCTGCTGCCCTCCTCCGCATCGTACACGACGCTGGTGACGCCTTCTGCGTCAAAGGGCACCTCGTGGCGGACGATCAGGCAGTCGCCGGCATGGTTTGCCGCCAGGGAGCCGGAGGTGATCTGGCCGTACTTGGCCGCTTCCGGCACGAAGGTAGCATACAGATACCAGCCCAGGAAGCCAAGGGCCGCCACGATGACCGCCACATGGAAGGCCGTCAGGCGGAGCCGGGGCTTCTGCGGCTTGAGCTCCTGCGGCGGGAAACCGGTAGGCGTCTGCTCCTGCATCACGGACTGGGTATGATCGAAATGGTACTCATAGCCCGCCTCCGCATAGGGCTGCTGGGCGCCGCCGTAATTCTGATAGCCGTAGGCCGCCTCCTGCGCCGCGCCCTGCTGGGGCTGCAGATAAGCCGCATAGCCGGACTGCTGCAGGTCATAGGGATTGTAGGGCTGCTGCGCGGCTGCATCCGGCATCTGGCCGGGTGCATAGGCGTCCTGGGACGCCTGCTGGCCGTAGCCCTGCGGGGGCTGCTGTCCCTGCGGCCCGTAGCCCGCCATCCCGCCCTGGACGGTTTGTCCGCCCTGCGGATACCCACCCGACGGCGGATAGAACTGGTTATCCATGTATGTATACTCCCCTTACTTTCGGTCGTGGGAAAGGTAAAATCAATGCAGGGTATGCCATCTCTCCGTCAGCTCGCGCAGGCGGGAAAGCACCCGGCGCTCCATGCGGCTGACCTGCATCTGGCTCACACCCAGGGCTTTGGCGGTCTCCCGCTGGCCCAGGCGGTCAATGAAGCGCTTCTCCAGCAGCAGCCGCTCCTGCGGCGTAACCTGCTGCAGCACCCATTTCATCCATTCCTGCTGCTCGACCTGCTCATAGCCCGCCTCCTGCACACCCAGGCGCTGCTCCAGCTTCTGGGCATCCTCATCGGAGGACATGGCCGCGTCCATGGAAAGCACCTCGGAGGCGTCTCGGGCGTCCAGCAGGCTCAGCAGCTCGTCCGGCGTGACCTCCATCGCTGCGGCGATCTCCTTCAGGGAGGGCTCGCGCTGCAGCTGCTGGGTGAGCCGGTCGGTGACCTTTCTGAGCTGATAGAGGCGGCTGCGGGTATCGCGGTTGACGCGGATCGCGCCGCCCTTGTCTCTGATATGGTTGCGGACCTCGCCCGCAATGGTGGGCATGGCGAAGGTGGTGAACTTGAAGCCCCGCTCCGGCTCAAAGCGCTCGATGGCCTTCATCAGCGCAATGGCAGCGACCTGCTCCAGATCCTCCATCTCCACGCCTTGCCCGCGAAAACGCCGCGCAATGGAGCGGCACAGCGGCAGATAGCCCTCCACCAGCTGCGCCATCACGTCCCGGTCCCGGGTCGCGGCATAATCCGCCAACAGCGGCGTCAGACGCGTATCATCCATCGTCTTACGCCTCCGCCGCAACGGCCTTCTTCAGCGTCAGGGAAATGGCCTGAATGCAGCCGCAGTCCTTTGCGCACATTTCAACTTCGGGGATGAGGGTCTCCAGCACCGCGCGGGAAACCTCCGTTTCCTCCTTGTCGGCCAGGAACGCCCCTTCCCCAGCAAACTCTGCACAGATGCGGACCGTCAGCCGGTCGCCGCCATCCACCACATACATCGTCAGCCAGGAAACCTCCCGGCCCTGATGCAGCAGGCAGTCCACCGCTTCATCGGAGGCGCTGCGCAGGTCATCCAGCGCACCGGCGTCCAGATCCTTCAGTATGGCCGCACCGCCAAGGGCCAGGCGCAGCACCAGCGCATATTCCCGCTTGCCGGGCACGCGAAGGGTGATCTCCTGCTGAGTCATGCAAAGCTCCTCCTGTCAGATCATTTCATAGTCTGCCACATTGTATTATAGCACATCAAGGAGCATTTTGGCAAGCAGCAGACACAGCACAATCAGCAGCATGCGGCGGATGAAGCCCACGCCCTTTTTGATGGTCAGGCCTGCGCCCACCCAGTTGCCGGCAATGCCGCACAAAGCCGCCGGAAGGCCCAGCGCAATGAGCACGTTACCGGTGGAGAAAAGGGAAATCAGCGCGGCCAGATTGCTGGTGAGGTTGACGACCTTCGCCGTGCCGGAGGCCATGACCGCCTCCATGCCCAGCGCCATGGTGAACAGAAGAATCAGGAAGGTGCCCGTGCCGGGGCCGATCAAGCCGTCATAGAAGCCGATGGCCAGGCCAATGGCAAAGGCCAGCGGGCGGTAGAAGCGCTCCTCCACCAGGCAGCGGCCCTGCATCTCCCGCTTGCGCAGCACCACCGCGGCAACCACGGGAATGGCGCAGATCATCATCAGGCGCACCGCATCCTCCGGGATCTGCCGCAGCAGGAGCGTGCCCAGCCAGGAGCCGGGGAATGCGCCCGCCGCCGCAAAGACCGCCGCCTTCCAGTCCACCTTCTTTTCCCGGACGAAGCGGGTCGTGGAGGCCACGGTCCCCAGGCAGGCGGAGAGCTTGTTCGTGCCGGCCGCCAGCACCGGCGGCAGCCCGGCGGCCAGATAAGCCGGGAGCGAGATCAGTCCGCCGCCGCCGGCCACCGAGTCGATCAGGCCGGCCAGAAACACCAGCGGACATACGATCAGATAGGTCACCCATGTCAGTTCCATCAAAAAGCCTTCCTTTCGTAACGCAAATTCGGAATTCGGAAAGCAGCAGGCGGAAACGGAGGCAGCCCCTGGCTGACACTCCTCATTCCGAATTCCGAATTCCGAATTCCGAATTATTATGTATTACTGGTTGACAAAGGCATTATAAACCGCCTGGATGGTCTTCTCATAGTCCTTGTCGTCCACGCCGACGATGATGGACAGCTCGCTGGAGCCCTGATCGATCATCCGGACGTTGATGCCCGCGCTGGACATGGCGCCGAAGAGCCGGGCAGCGGTACCGCAGTTATGCACCATGCCGCGGCCGACGGTGGCAATGATGGACATATGGTCATGCACGGTGATGGTGTCGGGATTGGTGGTAGCCACGATGCGGTTGATGATCTTGTCCTTCACCGGGGCAAAGGCGTCGCCGGCGACCACCACGCACATGGTGTCAATGCCGGTGGGCAGATGCTCGATGGACACGCCGTACTGCTCGAAGGCGCTGAGCACCTTGCGGGAGAAGCCCAGCTCGGTGTTCATCATGGCCTTGGCAATGCTCACAACCACAAAGCCCTTGCGGCCCGCAATGCCGGTGATGGTGGGATGGGCGGCGTCAAAGGGCGCGTCCAGGCTGATGACAGTGCCGGGATGGGTGGGGTTGTTGGTGTTGCGGATATTGGTGGGGATGCCCGCCTTGTGCACGGGGAACATCGCGTCCTCATGCAGGACGGAGGCGCCCATGTAGCTCAGCTCGCGCAGCTCCATGTAGGTGATGCTGCTGATCTCCCGGGGATTTTCCACAATGCGGGGATCGGCCATGAGGAAGCCGGAAACGTCCGTCCAGTTCTCATACACGGCAGCGTTGACCGCCCGTGCGACGATTGCGCCGGTGATATCGGAGCCGCCGCGGGAGAAGGTGCGCACCTTGCCGTCGTAATAGGAGCCAAAGAAGCCCGGCACCACCGTGGGGATGCCGTCGGCCAGGCGCTCGGACATCAGGCGGTTGGTCAGCTCTGCGTCCAGCAATCCGCTCTGGTCAAACTTGATCACCTCGGCGCTGTCCAGGAAGCGCCAGCCCATGTAATCCGCCAACAGCAGGCCGTTGAGGTATTCGCCGCGGGAGGCGCAGTAATCCTCATCCGCACCGGCGGCGATCTTCTCGTTCACCTCGTCCAGCGCCGCGCCCAGATCGACCGTCAGGCCCAGCTCCTCGGCAATATCCATATAGCGGGCAGCGATCAGGTCGAAGGTCTCCTGGAAATCCTCACCCGCGTGAGCCAGGCGGCAGCACTTGTACAGCAGGTCGGTGACCTTGTCATCCTCCTTGAAGCGGCGGCCGGGGGCAGAGGGCACCACATACTGGCGGTTGGGGTCCAGCAGCAGGATGGACTTGACCTTGGCAAACTGCCCTGCATCCGCCAGGGAGCTGCCGCCGAACTTGGTGACGATCTTATTGGACATGACAGATACCTCCATCACAAATTGAAAAGCAGAAATCGTTTTCCATCATACAGGGCCAACCCCTGATTGTCAACGATTTCTGCCTGAAAAAAACGGGAAAAAACCAGAAAAATCGGGCGTTCCCGGGGCGTTTGTGAGATTCGGGGATTATTTGACCAGATTGCCCGCCGCCCGCCGTTTCCCTCCTTCTGAGGATGCCCGGCATCGGGCGGATTCATCCTTACAGCAGGCTTTGGGGCGCGAGCATGGACACATGCTGCAGCCGCTGGCTCAGCGCCGTGTAGCGACGCAGCACATGGTCGTTCTCCACCATGCGCATCACGATCTCCTCCCGGCCCACCAGCACCACCAGCGTCCGGGCGCGGGTCAGGGCGGTATAGAAGAGGTTGCGGGTCAGCAGCATCGGCGGCCCGCCGGCTACCGGCATCACCACCACCGGGAACTCGCTGCCCTGGCTCTTGTGGACGCTCAGGCAGTAGGCCAGATCAAGGTTTTCAAACTGCGCGGAGGCGTAGACCGCCTCCTTTTCCTCATCGAAGCGGACCGTCAGGCAATGCTCCTCCGTATCCACGTCCACGATGAAGCCCACATCGCCGTTGAACACACCCTGCCCGTCCTCCCAGCCGGTCGGGGTCTCTCGCCGCCACTCCAGCTGATAGTCGTTCTTCGTCTGCATCACCTTGTCGCCCAGGCGGAAGATGGTCTCGCCGTACTGCAGGGAGGGCTTGTCCTTTGCAGGCGGATTGAGCGCCGATTGCAGCATCTGGTTCAGCGCAATCACGCCGCACTCGCCCTTTTTGGCCGGAGCCAGCACCTGAATATTGCGCACCGCCTCGGCGGCAAAGTCCGCCGGATCGTATTTGAGGAATTTGGGCAGCCGCTGGGTCACCAGGGACACAATCGTCTGGGCTGCGTCATAAAAGCCGGCCTTGCGCTCAAAGAAGAAATCCGTCCCCTTCTCGTTCAGCAAAGGCATCTCGCCGTGGTTGATCCGGTGGGCATTGACGACAATGCGGCTGGTCTCCCCCTGGCGAAAGATGTCCGTCAGCATGCATTTGGGAATGACGCCGCTCTCCAGCACGTCGCCCAGCACATTGCCTGCGCCCACGGAGGGCAGCTGGTCCGCATCGCCCACCAGGATCAGGCGCGTGCCCGGCTCAATCGCCCGCAGGAGGGAGCGCATCAGGATCAGATCCACCATGGACACCTCGTCCACGATGACCACATCCGCCTCGATGGGGTTCTCCTGGTTGCGGGCAAACTGACCCTCGTCGCCGCCGTATTCCAGCAGGCGGTGGATGGTCTTCGCCTCCACGCCGGTGGCCTCGGTCATCCGCTTGGCCGCCCGGCCCGTGGGCGCGCACAGCACCACCTCGCCCTCCTGGGAGAGCAGGCTGATGATGCAGTTGATGATGGTCGTCTTGCCCGTGCCGGGGCCGCCGGTGATGACCAGCACGCCCTCGCGACAGGCGCTGAGGATGGCCTCACGCTGGCGGGCGGAGAAGGTGATGCCGTGCTTTTTCTGGAAGCGGTCGATCTGCGCGTCCGCGCCAGCCGCCGCACCGGTGCCAAAGGCCGCCATCAGCTCGCACAGCCGCAGGGCAACTTCCCTTTCCGCGCTGTCAAAGGCCGGCAGGTAGACCCGCTCCTCCTCGTCCGCGGTGGTCTGGATCAGCTCCCGCAGCAGCGTCATGCGCATCAGGTGATGCTCCGCCAGCTCGGGCTCCACCCGCAGCAGCTGACTGGCGCGGGCCAGCAGCTCGGCACGGGGCAGATAAATATGCCCCTGGGCCGCAGCGGCGTCCTTGAGCAGGTATTTCATGGCGGCGCAGATGCGGCCCTCGCTGTCCGGCGAAACGCCCAGCGCCGTGCCGATTCGGTCTGCCGTCAGGAAGCCCACGCCGTCGATATCCTCGCACAGCCGGTAAGGATTTTCCCGGATGATCGCGGGGGTGCGCTCGCCGTACATCCTCGATATTTTGATGCTCAGCGTTGCCGGAATGCCGTAGGTCTGCAGGAAGACCATCGCTTCCCGCGCGCCGGCCTGCTCCCGGTATGCCTCGGCGATCTGCTTCCAGCGCTTCCGGCCCATCTTGGGCACTTCCTGCAGCCGCTCCGGATGCTCGGAAAGCACCGTCAGCGTTTCCTCGCCGAAATGGGCCACGATCATTTTGGCTGTGGAGGGGCCCACGCCCCGGATGACCCCGGAGCCCAGATAGCGTTCGATGCCCAGCAGCGTTGTGGGCTTCTGGAGCGTGACGGCGCTGCATTTCAGCTGCCGCCCGTAGGTGGGATGGGCGATCCACTCGCCGGTGAACACCGCCTGCTCGCCCGGATGGAGCTCAGGCAGCGTGCCCACGATGGTGATTTCCCTTCGGCCCTCCCGGGCGGTCAGGACTGTATAGCCGTTTTCTTCATTGCGGTAGATGGTGCCAAGGACGCTGGCTTCGACCTGTTCCACGGGCAGGACCTCCTTTCCCTTGCTGAACTCCCGGACATTATAGCACTCTTTCCTCAAAAAGGGAATGGGAACAGCAAAATTCACTGCCGCTGAAGCCGCCCCTGCCGCCGCTGCATCAGCACAGCCGTCTCCCGGCCGCAGCCATCGGACTGCCTCCGGAGGCCAATATTTCGGAATCGTTTCCAATGTCGGAAAATCAATCTTTTGCACCTCTTGACATGTTGCCCAAAAATCCTCGGTTTCCGTGGTAAAAACTCTCCACAGCACACAAAATTATTTATGAAATACCCCCTTGCAATCCCGCGCCAAACATGATATATTATCGGCGTACCAAATGGTACCAAGACGACACGGAGGTGCTACTGAAAATGAGGTCTGTAAACATTAAGCTGAACCTGATGACCGACGGCGCGAAGTTCGTGCAGATCGTTGGCGCATACCCCTACGACATGGACCTGCGCTCCGGCCGCCACGTGGTTGACGCCAAGTCCATCCTGGGCATCTTCTCCCTGGACTGGTCCAAGCCCGTCACCATGGAAATCTACAGCGAGGATTGCGAAGATCTGCTCAACGAGATCAAGCCTTTCATCGCCTGAGACACACTGCGGTAACGCGCATGCGGCGCAGGGCCCGTCCCTGTCCACCGCCATTGATTCAGGATCAACACCCCTTCCGGCTCCGGCCTGAAGGGGTTTTTCTGGTTCCCGGCAGGAAAAATCCCCCGCACGTCAAATTCATAACGCGACACTAATCCTCAGGAGCAAGCAATGGAACGCAAAATCATTCCCGAAACGGAGAACCGGCTGGTCATCCTCTATGCCCTGCGCCGCCTGGGGCCGGTGACCGCCATGCAGCTGCTGCAGGCAATGGCCGAGGGCGACCTGATGAACTATATCACCATGCAGCTGAGCCTGTCGGACATGGAGAGCCAGGGGCAGATCACCCAGCGGGCGCATCCCCTGGGCAGCCTGATCGAAATGACCGGCGAAGGCGATTTTATCCTCCGCAGCTTTGAAAAGCGAATCCCCGCCAGCCGGCGCGCCGTGATCGACGAGCACGCAGCAGACTGGCAGCAGCGCTTCGCCGCCGAGCAGATGGCCCCGGCGGAGGCCTTCACCCTCCCCGACGGCCGCTCCGTCATCCACCTTCGCCTGCTGGACCGCGCCGCCACGCTCATGGATCTGATGCTGTATCTTCCCAGCGGGCAGAGCTTCCCTCTGCTGGCCCAGCGGTGGCGCGCCTGCGTGCAGGCTGTCTACGCCACCGTGCTGGCACACCTGACCGCGGATTACGATCCTGCCCAGCCCATGCCGGACGCTGCGCAGACAGACGCCGTCCGCCAGTGCGGCCTGGACGACTGGCTCCTCACCCTCACCGATGATCCCGCGGCTCCCGGCCTCGATCTGATGATGTCCCTGCCCGAAGAGCATCTGGCCCGCTGCAGTGCGCTGCGCTGGCCCCTGGTCTGCGGGGAGATCCGAAGGTTTGTGCTGGAACTGCTGGAAAACACGATCCCTGAACTGTAAGGAGGTACGCCCATGATGAAGCTGCTCGTTTTTCTCCTCGTGCTGCTGTTCACCCTTGCCTCCGCCGCTCTGGCGGAGGAGACCGCCCCCATCCGCTGGGGCCAGACCGACGCGGTCATCCCCTACACCAACCCCAAGCAGCTGCCTATTCAGGAGGAGCTGCCGGATCTGATGACCTTCCTGGACGGCAGCAAGGTTGAAACCGCTGAAGACTGGGCACAGCGGCGCGCCGAGATCAAGGGCCTCTACGAATACTATATGTACGGCTACATGCCCGACGGCTCGGAGGAGACGCTGACCTGGTCCGTCTCCGATTCCGTGCTGCACATCACCGTTGCCCGTGCTGGCAAGGAGGTCACCCTGGACGTGCCCTTCGTGCTGCCCGAGGGGAACGCGCCCGAGGGCGGCTGGCCCTACTACATCGAGTACAGCTTCTGGGGCATGAGCGACGTGGTCACCTATGCCGCCAGCCGCGGATATGCCGGCTTTGCCTATGCCCCCTATGCCGTCGCATCCGACAATTCCTTCTATACCGGCGCATTCTACACCCTGTATCCCCGGGGCCTGCACCCCACCAACCGCACCGGCGCGCTGGTGGCCTGGGCCTGGGGCGTAAGCAAGATCATCGACGCCATGGAGCAGGGCGCGGCGGCGGAGCTGGGTATCAATGCGGTATACTCCCTGGTGGGCGGCGTGAGCCGGTTCGGCAAGTCCGTTGCCGTCGCCGGCGCCTATGACGAACGCATCAAGGTGGTCATCCCCTCCTGCTCCGGCGCGGGCGGCCTGGGCATGCTGCGCTACTCCTGCGAGGGCAAGACCTTCGATCTGGCCAGCATGGGCTACAAAGCCGAAGACGGCACCAGCCTGTGGACCAACGGCGTGACGGAGAAGTTCTCCAACATCCGCGGCTCCGGCGAGGGGCACTGGTTCAATGGCACCTTCATCGTCGTTCCCCAGCCGGAGAGCCTGCCCTTTGACCAGCATTTCCTGGCTGCCCTGTGCGCCGATCCCGGGCGCCACTACATCGTCGTCACCGGCATCCTCAGCGAGCCCTGGAACAATGTCGAGGGCCAGGCGATGGCCTTCGTGGGCGCACAGCCTGCCTGGGATCTGCTGGGCGCCTCCGGCAACAACAACATGATCGTCCACCTCACCGGCCATGCCATCCTGCCAAGCGACATGGAGCTGATCCTGGATTACTGCGATCAGGCCTTCTATGGTCTTGAGCCCGCCCGCGATCTCTCCGTGATGAAGACCAACGTCTTCATGGAGGACAAGAACGCCTCCGATCTGCTCAAATCCCTGATGGCCAATTAAACGCATTTACCCCGGACTGCGAAGATACAGAACATTCATCTCCGCCGTCCGGGGGTTTTTGCGCCAATTTACGAACAATCTGAAAATAAATTGCAAAAAAGCCGAACATTTTGCATTTCAGGGGCTTCCATTATTCGTAAACCTGTGATATACTGTTGCGGTATGCAGCGCAAGCCGCAGTTTCTGTGCACACTTCCGGGCCTGATATATACAAAGGAGCAATCAACCGTGGAAAAGATCCGCCGCAATGAACGCATGAGCGCGATGATGAAGATTCTCTCCGGCGCGCCCAACCGTATTTTTACCCTGAGCAATTTCTGCGAGCTGTTCGGCACAGCCAAGTCTACCATGAGCGAGGATATCGACATCCTTCGCGAAGTGGTGAGCCAGTTCGGCCTGGGCGAACTGGAAACAGTGACCGGTTCCGCCGGCGGCGTCCGCTACCGCGCGAAGGTGAAGCGGCCCGACGCCCGGAAATTCGTGGGCGAGCTGTGCCAGATGCTGGCCGGCAGCGAGCGCGTGCTCCCCGGCGGCTTCCTGTACTACTCCGACATTCTGTCCAACCCGGCCATCACCTGCCGCATGGGCGAGATCATGGCGACGGAATACTACAGCCTGGCCCCCGATTTTGTGCTGACCATGGAGACCAAGGGCATCCCGGTGGCCTTTGCCACCGCCAACGCCCTGGGCGTGCCGCTGGTGATTGCCCGCCGCTCCTCCAAGGTCTATGAGGGCAGCGCGGTGAACATCAACTACGTCTCCGGCTCCGGCAGCATCGAAACCATGAGCCTCTCCCGCCGCAGCGTCAAGGAAGGCCAGCGCTGCCTGATCGTGGACGACTTCCTCAAGGGCGGCGGCACCGCCAAGGGCATGGTCGACCTGATGCACGAGTTCGGCGTGGAGGTCGTGGGCATGACCTTCGTGATGTCCACCGCCAAGCCGCTGAAGAAGCGCATCACCGGCGAAAAGAGCCTGATGGTGATGGAAATGGACGCCGAGACCGAAACCGCCCACGTCAAGCCCGCCTTCTGGCTGAACGGCGACGCCTGATGCGGCCGCTCCTGTCGTCCCCATACAGATGATGCCATGCAGGGATTTGCGCCGGTCAGACGTTATTTATCCTGACGGCGCGCTGCGCATCACAAACGAAAGGAAGTTATTGCAATGCCTGAAATGGAAAAGGTGAAGGCGGAGGCCGCCGAAGCCGAGAAGAAGCCCCGGGAACCCTGGCTGAAGAAGTTCCTGCCCACCTGGTGGGTCTTCCAGCCCAAGCCCGAGAAGGTCAAGAAGCCCTTCAAGCAGGAGGCAGCGGAGTTTGCCATCACCCTGGTGGCAGCGATCCTGATTGCCTTCCTCGTGCGCACCTTCGTCTTTGAACCCGTGCGCGTGGACGGCGACAGCATGTATCCCACCCTCCACCACGGCGAATTCATGTACGTCTCCAAGACCGATTACGGCACCACCTTTATCGGCATTCCCTTCACCGGCCTTGGCACCTATGTCACCACCGGCGGCGATCCCGAGCGCTTCGACGTGGTCGTTTGCAATTATCCCGACCGCCTGGACAAGCGCGGCGCACGGCTGAACTTCGTCAAGCGCGTGGTGGGCCTCCCCGGCGACACCGTGGAAATCCGCGGCGGCTATCTCTACGTCAACGGCGTCCGCTATGAGGAAAAATTCCTGCACGAGCGGATGTACCGGGATTTCGGGCCCATTGTGGTGCCGGAGGGCCGCTACTTCCTCATGGGCGACAACCGCAACAACTCCAACGACAGCCGCAACGGCGCGGTCGGCCCGGTCCCCCGCGATATGATCGTGGGCAAGGTGACCGGCGTGGTCTGGCACAGCATCCCCTCTACCCTGGAGGACTGGGGCGAGAAGGACTGAGGCCGCCCTTCCTGACAACCATATCAAGCCTGACGCTGCTCAGCTTTCCTGCGTGCAGCGTCAGACCATCAACAAACCCTGGGAGGTGTCGGAGGGCTCGCAAGCCCTCCGACTCTACATCGAAAATCGGCGAGCCCCTTCGGGGCGATAAAACGGGGCGAAGCCCCTGCGCGGCGATTTTCGTGCTTTTCCGTTAGGAAAAGCTTCCTTACACGAACGAACGGCCGGGAGAACGACTTGTCGTTTCACGAGGGAGGCGCTCGCGCCGACTAGCGAGAGCAAATGCTTGCATTTGCCGAGCATAGCCAGCGCCGGGCTTGTCCCGGTGATGGCCGAGTGACCAGTGAGTGAGTGCAAAACCTCGACAAAGTGCCTATAGCACTTTGT
>JAFQIB010000066.1 GCA_017397765.1 Clostridia bacterium
CGGTCAACGGTTCCGTTGACCGAGCGTAGCCATCACACAGCATTGGCTGTGTGATGGCCGAGGGGGAAAACGCCCCGCCCCGGCGGCAAAGCCCCCGGATACGATGACAGTCAGAGGGCCTGCGGGCCCTCCGACACCTCCTGGAAGTTTTATGCTAGCCTCAGAAGTCCGGTGCCAGCTTCTGGCACCGGACTTCTTTCATATTCTGCTTTTGACAGCAGTTTTTGTCTTTTCTTCTGTTGCGCTGTTCAAGATCCTGAAGCGCAGCTGCCCTTACTTGTTCAGCTCGCGGGTATAGTTCAGCAGACCGCCGCAGAGGATGCAGCCCTTCTGACGCTCGGTCAGCGGCAGCAGCACCTTGTAGTCCTCGTTCTTGGTGGCGTTGTGCAGCAAAAACTCCTCGCTGCCGGCTTCCACCAGGGCACGCACACCGGGGAGCGTCAGCTCGTCGCCGAAGTCGATGCGGTCATAATCCGCCTCGTTGGCAAAGGTCATGGGCAGGATGCCGTTGTTGATGAGGTTCGCCTGATGGATGCGGGCGAAGGACTTGGCAATGACCGCGCGGATGCCCAGGTACAGGGGCACGAGGGCCGCGTGCTCACGGCTGGAACCCTGGCCGTAGTTGCTGCCGGCCACCAGGATGCCGCCGCCGGCCGCCTTGGCGCGGGCAGGGAAATCCTTGTCCACGGGGGTCAGGCAGAAGTCGCTCAGGTAGGGCACGTTGGAACGGAAGGGCAGCAGCTTTGCGTCAGAGGGGGCAATGTGGTCGGTGGTGATGTTGTCCTCCATCTTCAGGAGCACCTGGCCTGCCACGTCGTCCACCAGTGCCTTGCCCATCGGGAAGGGCTTGATGTTGGGGCCGCGCACGACCTCCACCGTGTCCTCCGCGCCGGGAGCAACGGGGGGGATGATCAGGTTGTCGTTCACGTCAAACTTCTCGGGCAGCGGGATCTCCAGATCGATATCCAGGCAGCGGGGATCGGTCAGCACGCCGGTCAGAGCAGTGACTGCCGCCGTCTCGCAGGAGACGAGGTAAATGCCGGCGCTCTTGGTGCCGGAGCGGCCGAAGAAGTTGCGGTTGTTGGTACGCACGGAGATGGCGTTGGACTTGGGGGCCTGACCCATGCCGATGCAGGGGCCGCAGGCGCTTTCCAGAATACGTGCGCCCGCCGCGATCATATCCGCCAGCGCGCCGTTGCGGGCCAGCATCGTCAGCACCTGCTTGGAGCCGGGGCCAATGACCAGGCTCACGTCCGGATGCACGGACTTGCCCTTGAGGATGCGCGCCACACGCATCATGTCGGTGTAGGAGGAGTTGGTGCAGGAGCCAATGAACACCTGATCCACCTTGATCTCGCCGCATTCCTTGACAGTCTCCACAATGTCGGGCATGTGGGGCTTGGCGACCAGGGGCTCCAGGGTGGAAAGGTCAATTTCGACGATCTCGTCGTATGTTGCCCCTTCATCCGCAGAAAGAGGGACGAAGTCCCCCTCGCGGCCCTGAGCCTTCAGGAAGGCACGGGTCACTTCGTCAGAGGGGAAGATGGAGGTGGTGGCGCCCAGCTCCGCACCCATGTTGGTGATGGTGGCGCGCTCGGGGACGGTCAGGGTGGCAACGCCATCGCCGATGTACTCCATCACCTTGCCCACGCCGCCCTTGACGGTCAGCCGGCGCAGAACCTCCAGGATAATGTCCTTGGCCGCCACGCCGTACTGGAGCTTGCCGGTCAGCTTGATGCCCACGACCTTGGGGCAGCTGAGGTAATACGCGCCGCCGCCCATGGCCACTGCCACGTCCAGGCCGCCCGCGCCGATGGCCAGCATGCCGATGCCGCCGCCGGTGGGCGTGTGGGAGTCGGAGCCCAGCAGAGTATAGCCGGGCACGCCGATGCGCTCCAGCTGCACCTGATGGCAGATGCCGTTGCCGGGCTTGGAGCACCAGATGCCGTGCTTCTTCGCCACGGACTGGATGTACTGGTGGTCATCGGCGTTTTCAAAGCCGGTTTGCAGGGTATTGTGGTCGATATAGGCGACAGACTTCTTGGTCTTCACCCGATCCACGCCCATGGCTTCAAACTGCAGATAGGCCATGGTACCGGTGGAGTCCTGGGTGAGGGTCTGGTCGATGCGGATGGAAATCTCCGTGCCGGGAACGAGCTCGCCGGACAGCAGATGCGCGGAGAGGATCTTCTGCGTCAGATTCATAAGGGGAAACCCTCCTGTATACAATGTTGATGCTTTCTTATCATAGCAGATGGAAGGGACGGTGGCAACGGGTTCAGGGCGAAAAAACATAGGAAATACCCCGACGCACTGTGCATCGGGGCGGTTCTTCAGGCATCTGCACTTTCTTCTGCACGCGGATAAGGACTCTTCTCATCTGTCAACCCGGCCAGATAATCCATGCTTGTTTCCAGAGCCAGAGCAATGCGTTTACATTGCTCAAAAGTATAATACCGTTTGCCGGATTCAATTTTGGAATAATCACTCTGGTCAATACCTGTGAGCATTTGCATCTTTACCTGGGTATAACCGCGTTCTTTTCGCAATGCTTTCAATCTGCTCATTTCCTCACCTCATGAAATTATTATGGCAGATTGACCTATTGACTTTAGGGTGATTTTGACCTATAATCTGAATAAAGGGGGAGAAGATCAACATGACTAAAGAACAGCTTATTAACTATCTGGAAACAGTACGGGAAGCCGAACACGCAGTACAAGCCATCAACGAAGTCATTGACGTATACAAGTACGAACTGCGCTGCATCGCTTCTCCCGTTCCTCCTGTGAAGCCCGAACCTGTCAAGATTAATTTGCCAAAGGAGCATATCTCCTCCAGGTCAGCAAATGTGGGTTGTGTTTTCACAGTCCCCCTATTTATTTTCTATTGCATCTTGATTGGTTGGCCTGCATATGATATTTTCAACGTACAATCGCCCATCGCACCACTGTTTATTATACTTATCTCTGCCGTATCCTCCTTTTTTACAGTACGCTATATCCTCCAACACTTCGATCAAAAGCGTTACTCAAAAGAATATGAAAGCGCCCTTGCAGAAGCCCAGCACCAGACCAAACAGGCAGAACTTCGCTATGAAGAGAATATGATTGCGTATCAAAAGGCACATTCTATTTCAACAGCTACAACAGAAAAATTGACCTTCCTCTGTCAAATCCAGCAAGACTATCTTACACAAGCCCAAGAGCGTCTCTCTCATCTATATAACCAAGATATTGTTTATCCCTCCTTCCGTAACCTTATTGCAGTATCTCAAATCTGCGAATATCTCAAAATGGGGATAAGCGATACACTTGAAGGACCAACCGGCGCATATGCACAGTACATGAATGATGTCCACACCCAGATGATTTGCACATCCATCGCAGATCTCAAGCAAGCAGTGGTTGGTGCAATTCACTCTCTGCAAGTAACTTTGGTCAATGAGTTGCATACCATCAATGCCACTGTTAACGAAGCCCGTACTTCTTTCAGCCGTGACATCAGTCAGCTAAATTCCAACATTACAGCCATGCAACATGCCATTGGCTCCCAGCTTGAAACTCAATACAAAATTGCTTCTCAGCATCTATCGACCATAGATCAGAATCTCGCAATCACTGCACACAATCAATACATTCAGCAACGTTTCGATAAAATTGACACCTATCTGCTGCAAGCGCCCATCAGGCCCAGTTGATTTCATATTGAAAACGCCAAAAAAGTATGAATTCCCCCTTGACAAACCCGCCAATCAGGTGTAAAATACATCCTGTTCCGTGCGGGAATGGCGGAATTGGCAGACGCGCATGATTCAGGTTCATGTGCTCGTACGAGCTTGCAGGTTCAAGTCCTGTTTCCCGCACTGAAAAGCCTCGAAAGCATTGCTTTCGAGGCTTTTTTGTGCTTGCGTCCCATCAGCCCACCGCTTCATTGGCGGTCGTCAGCTGCATGAGCTGCCAGTTCTCCAGCAGCTCTTCATAGGTCGCCTGCGCTTCCCGATCCATGAAGTAGGGCTCGGCAGCAGCAGGATCATAGGTGGCGGTCAGCTGCACCATCACAGCGGCATAGGGCGCATCGCCCAGGCGGATGGCCCGGTCAAGGCGGGTCTTTGTGCCGGTGAAGCGGCTCGTGCCCAGGGTCTTCGCCGTGATCGCGTCCGTGGCAATATAGACGTTTGCCTTGTCGATCATACCGGGCACCGTCAGGCAGGCGGAGGCCGTCACTGTCCCGTCCAGCACGGTCAGGTACACCTCGCCGATCTGCTTTCCGCCCGAGAGCATCGGCGCGGTCAGCGTGCCGCCGTTCATGGCGTTCAGATCCAGCACGGCAGCGTACTTGCTGCTGCTGCCGCCCGTCATCTCCGCCAGGGAGAGACCGCCGGCATAGACGGCGGAATCCGTCATCATCGGCAGCTCCCGGACGACGGTGAAAGAATGCTCCTCCCCGCCGATCTTCAGGCTCACAGTATAGCTGCAGCCGTCGCCCTCCAGGGGCAGATACACGTCCCGGGAGCGGAAGGAGCCCTCGCACAGGCCGTAATCCCGCTGATAGACCGGCGTCCCCCAGGCGTCCCGGATGGACAGGGTGACATGGGCCGCCCCCTCCAGCGGGCACAGCAGCCGCAGATAGGGCGCACCCGTGGTGACGCCGGAAGCGGACGCGGCGTTTTCCACAATGCAGACGTCCTCTGCCAGCGCCGGAGCTGCCCCCAGCAGTAGGATCAAAAGCAGCGACAGCATGCGTTTCATGTTGCGCACAGAGATTCACCTCGGATATGTTTTACACCTATATAACGTTTCGGACGGCGGAAAGCCTCCCCGTCTGAAGAAGGATTTTTCGCCGCGCTGCCCGGTTTTTCCTGCTGATGAAAGGATGAAATTTCCACAGCGCAGCAAAAGCGCCGCCCCGGCAGCAGGGCGGCGCTGAGATATTAGCTCTGCGGAGGATTTTGTCCTCCATCCGGCTTACTTGGCGATGAAGTTCACCAGGCGGCCGGGCACGAAGATGACCTTCATGACCGTCTTGCCGGCCAGGATCTTCTGCACCTCGGGATGGTTGACCAGCTCCTTCTCGGCAACCTCCTTGGTCATGTCGGCGGGGATCATGATGCGGCCGCGGATCTTGCCGGCCACCTGCACGGCGATCTCCACCTCGGACTTGACCAGGGCCTTCTCGTCCCACTTGGGCCAGGCGGTGTAGGCCAGATCAGTGGTCTCGCCCAGGTTGCGCCAGATCTCCTCGGTCATGTGGGGCGCAACGGGGTTCAGCAGGGTCAGCAGGGCCTTGTACTCGCCCAGGGTCACGCTGCCCTTCTGGTAGAATTCGTTGACCAGCGTCATCATCTGAGCGATGGCGGTGTTGAACTTCATGGCCTCAAAGTCCTCGGAGACCTTCTTGATGGTCTGGTGGACAGAGGCCTTCATGTCGTCGCTGAAGGCGTCGGGGCAATCGCCGGGGACGACCATCTCCTGCAGACGCCACACGCGGTCCAGGAACTTCTTGCAGCCCTTGGCGCCGTTGGTGGACCATGGGATCGCCTGGTCGAAGGCGCCCATGAACATCTCATACAGGCGGAAAGCGTCCGCGCCGATCTCGTCGATGATATCGTCCGGGTTCACCACGTTGCCGCGGGACTTGGACATCTTCTCGCCGTCGGTGCCCAGGATCAGGCCCTGCGCGGTGCGCTTCAGGTAGGGTTCGGGGCAGCTGACCTCGCCCAGGTCATAGAGGAACTGATGCCAGAAGCGGGAGTACAGCAGGTGGCGGGTCACGTGCTCCATGCCGCCGTTGTACCAGTCAACGGGCATCCAATAGTCGAGGGCTTCCTTGGAGGCGAAAGCCTCGGTGTTGTGGGGATCGCAGTAGCGCAGGAAGTACCAGGAGGAACCGGCCCACTGGGGCATGGTGTCGGTCTCGCGCTCGGCGTCCGCGCCGCACTTGGGGCACTTGCACTTCACAAAACTCTCAATGCGGGCCAGGGGGGACTTGCCGTCGGTGCCGGGCTGGAAGTCCTCCACAGCAGGCAGCTCCAGAGGCAGTTCCTCATAGGGCACAGCCACCACGCCGCAGTGGGGGCAATGCACCAGCGGGATGGGCTCGCCCCAGTAGCGCTGGCGGTTGAAGGCCCAGTCCTTCATCTTGTACTGCACGCCGGCCTTGCCGCAGCCCAGCTTCTCGATCTCCACCAGCACGCGCTCGATGGAGTCCTTCTTGTTGGTGTAACCGTTGAGGAAATCGGAGTTGACCATCTCGCCGTCGCCGGTGTAGGCTTCCTTAGTGATGTCGCCGCCCTTGATGACCTCAATGATATCCACGCCGAACTTCTTGGCAAACTCCCAGTCACGCTGGTCGTGGGCGGGAACGGCCATGATCGCGCCGGTGCCGTAGCCCATCATGACATAGTCGGAGATGAAGATCGGCACTTCCTTGCCGGTCAGGGGATTGACGCCGCAGATGCCCTCGATGCGCAGACCGGTCTTGTCCTTCACCAGCTGGGTGCGCTCAAACTCGGTCTTCTTGGCGCACTCCTCGCGGTAGGCGATGATGGCGTCCATGTTGGCGATCTTGTCGGCATACTTGTCCAGCATGGGATGCTCGGGCGCCATGACCATGAAGGTCACGCCGAAGAGCGTGTCGGGACGGGTGGTATAAATCTGCAGAGCCTCGTCGGTGTTGGTGACCTTGAAGTTCACGAATGCGCCGGTGGACTTGCCGATCCAGTTGACCTGCTGCTGGGCGATGTTTTCGGGATACTCAACAGCCTTCAGGCCTTCCAGCAGCTTGTCTGCGTACTTGGTGATGCGCAGATACCATACGTCCTTGGGCAGCTGGATTACGTCGCCGTGGCAGACGTCGCACTTGCCGCCCTGGCTGTCCTCGTTGGACAGAACGACCTTGCAGGTGGGGCAGTAGTTGACCAGGGTCTTGTCGCGGAAGACCATGCCGTTTTCAAACAGCTTCAGGAAGATCCACTGGGTCCACTTGTAGTAGCCGGGATCGGTGGTATCCACTTCGCGGCTGTAATCGAAGGAGAAGCCCAGCTTCTTCAGCTGCGTGCGGAAATGATCCACGTTC
>JAFQIB010000067.1 GCA_017397765.1 Clostridia bacterium
AAACGAAACCTGGCGTTGATCAACGCCAGGCCTCGTAAGGTGCTCAATTTCCAGTCACCTCAATACCTTTGGGATCTTGAACTTCATAATGTGTTGCACTTGGTTTGACAAATCACTGTCGCCGTTTCCTGGCTTCTCTTTGTGGAGAATCTGTCATGGCAGCAATTGTTGGGGGAGAAAAAAGGGCGGATCAGTCTTCGATAAATTGGGATTTGGCGGGGGAAAATGCGATTTCTATATGGCAGGAGTGTATAGCAGCCCGCACGAACTCCCTCAGTCTTCGCTCACGGATGTTCCATCCGCTCACGAATCCAGCTCCCTCGAGAGGGAGCCTTTGGGCCGTCTTCTTTGCTGCAATTCAGAGTAAGCCGCAGAAAACCGGATAAGCAGCGGCATAGACCGAGGCTCCCTCCGGGAGGCGCGACGCGTTATGAAAACATGCCAGTGGCATGTTTTTAGCCAAAGCGGGGAGCAATCTGTGATTGCGACTTGGACAGCTGGCATCGCCGCAAGGCGATGACTGAGGGAGCCCGCGCGAGCTACTGTACACACCAGCCGCAAAGAGCCCTGCGGCCAACATCTTCACCCCCACAAATTCCAGTTTGCCGCTTGCCTGCTACCGCAGTCATACAGAAAACCGCAAGCCCCTTCCGACTTGCAGCTTCGGAACGGTTCCGCCTGTTCGTCCCCACTCCCCCGCTGCCCCTTCTCCCCGATTTTCTACCAAAGTGCAGGCTGCATTCAGCCCTCCGGCCATGTTGACCGCAGGGCTCAGACTATCAACAAACTTCGGGAGGTGTCGGAGGGCTCGCAAGCCCTCTGACTCTACATCGAAAATCGGCGACATGCGCGGCGATTTTCGCGCGATTTTGCTCGCAAAATCGCTTCCTTACACGAGCAAACGGCCGGGAAAGCCATTTATGGCTCGACCAGTGTGCGAGTGCAAATCCTCGACAAAGTGCCTATAGCACTTTGTCGATACGCTTAGCCCTCCGGCCATGTTGACCGGAGGGCTGATGATATTTTGGGGGCTCCCTTACTGCGTGTAATCCCTGGGGGTGGGGCCCATGACAAATTCCAGCAGTGCGCCCTCCCGGATCTCCGCATGGGAGAAGAAAGCGCTGTGCCAAGGGGTACCGTTCAGCCGCACCGACTGGATGTAACGGTTCTCCTTTGACAGCCCGTGGGCCAGCACGACGATCTCCTTGCCGTTTGGCAGCGTGAATACCACACGGTCATACCGGGGGCTGGTGAGGAAATACACATCCTGTCCGGCATTGGGGAAAAAGCCGGCGGAGGAGAAGATGAACCAGGAGCTCATCGCGCCGGAATCATCATTGCCAGGCGGGCCCGCCAGAGAGAACAGCTGCCGCAGCTTGTCAATGCTGTCGGTGACCAGCCAGGGCTTTTTCGTGTACGCAAAGAGATAGGAAGCCAGAAAGGCCGGCTCGTTGCCGTAATCCACCAGCCCGGTCTCGATGCCGTGCTGCAAACGGCGGATGAAGCAGTCCTCCCCGCCGCAAAGTTCAATCAGCCGGGGCACATCATGGGGAACGAAGAAGGAATAGTTGTAGGCCGTGGCCTCGTAAAAATGCTTCACCCAGGAGCCCCAGTGCTGCCCGGGATCAATTTCCACCCAGGCGCCGTCCGACCGGCGGGGATTGATGAAGCCGGTGAATTCTCCGTACCTTGCGTCAAGATTCCAGAGCTTTTGCCAATTGGCGCTGCGGCGAAGGAAGGTCTCATGCTCCTCCGGCGTACCCAGTTCTTTGGCCATCGTGGCCGCGCAAAAATCGTTGTACGCCTGCTCCAGGGTATAGGAGCAGGCCATAGCGCCCTCACCGGCGCCAGGAATGCAGTGGTCGTCCGGAATGTAGCCCAGGCGGTAGTAGGGCGCTTCCGGGTCTGCCTTTGGCGCAGCATAGCTGTACCAGCCGATGCGGTAGCGTTCCGCATGGTTCCGCACCACCGCATAGGCCGCCTGCCAGTCCACGCCGGGCACGCCCTTGACAAACGCATCGCAGATCACGTTGTCCACGTCATCGCCGCCCTGCTGGGGATGCATGTCCACGCCTGCCACATAGGTGTCCCGGACATAATCCGTTTTCCGGTGCCGGGCGATGAAGCTGTTCACCGTAGCAGTCACCAGCTCCGGCTTGATGAGGGTATAAAGCGGATACAGCGTGCGCCAGGTATCCCAGATGGCATAGTGGTCATCCACCATGGGCGTCCCCTCCGGGAAGCCGGGCAGATCCCCTGAGCGATCCCGGGGCATGCACATGGCATGGTACATGGCGGTATAGTGCAGCGTCAGAGCATCGGGCGACACATGCTCACCCTCGATGCGGATCTTGTTCAGCTCCCTGTTCCACAGCGCTCTGGTTATCCCTGCCACGGCGTCAAAATCCCAGCCGGGGATTTCCTGTGCCAGCCAGCAGGCCGCCTTCTCCGGGCTGGTGAAGGACACGCCGATCTTGACATATACCGTTTCATCCACCGCCGTTTCAAAGCACATGAAGCCGCCCGCACTCTCCGTGCGGGAACGCAGGGTATCCCTTTGCAGCGTCCGCCGCTGCGGATCAGGAACGTCGCCGTCATATACACCCAGCACCGCAGGCCGCTTGCTGACCACCGCATGAAAGTGCAGTCCATGTGCCCCGCCAAAGCCGCCCGCATATACGCCGGAGCCGCTGAAAACAGCATGCCCCTCACCGTCCACATCTGCCTGCAGGCGGATCTGCGAGGCTGAAATGCCGTCGGCGGTATTGACGATGTTCGCCAGGAGCGGGACGCTGTGGGCCAGGTCAATCAGCAGCGACGCCTCCTTCGAGGCAGGGTAGGTCAGCCGATAAATGACGGAATGCTCCGCCGGAGTCACCTCGCAGCGGATGCCGTAGCGGCTGAGCAGCACGCTGTACCGCCAGCAGTCTGCCTTTTCCTCCGCTGCCGGGGAATCATGGGCGTCCAGGCCGGTTGCCAGGCCGATCTGGGGTGACAGCAGGAACTGCCCGTACTTGCCATAGCCCGTGCCGCTGGCATGGATCTGGGAAAAGCCTCGTATGGGCTGGCCGGAGAGATACCCGGCGTGGCTGCCGCCCGCCGTATCCGGGCTGGGATTGACGGAGGCATTGGGCCGCTGGGGGCCAATGACCGTGTTGCCGCCGTTATCCACGCCCCAGTGCATGCTGACGTACCCGGTCAGATCATTCATATGCATGCCGCAGCTCCTTTCCAGGCTCAGCGCTCCCTTGCATACCATTCCTTCAGCAGGCTTTCGGTCTTCTTGCCCACGATGGAGAAGCCCATCTCCGGCTCCCGGGTGGGCAATCGGGTATACCAGTCCCACCAGAAGAAGCCGGCGAACCATTCCTCATTCCACATGGCCTGCATGCAGGACTCGTAGAATCGGGCCTGCTCCTCCTCGTCATAGGGGAATTCCCGGTGGCTGAAGTCATAGGGCATCATGGCGCAGCCCCGGGCACTGCGGCAGCCGATCTCCATGAAGATGATCTGCTTGCCGCCGTTGAGCCGGGAGATCTCCGCCAGCCGTTCCTTCTGCTTGTTCCAGTTTGCCAGCATGTTCTCCAGGCTGTCGCCGGGCACGTCGCCCACGCGGTAGTAGGCGGAGGTGCCGATGTAGTCCACCGCGTCCCACCATTTCACGCCCAGCTCCTTACCGTGGTTGGTGTTATACACCAGCGGGCCGTGGTAGACCTGACGCACCGCTTCGATGGCGCTGCGCCAGTAGTCCTCCTTGTGCTCGGTGCCCAGCATCTCGCAGCCGACGCAGAACATTTCGCAGCCGGTCTCCTCCGCGATCTCGGCATAATGGCACAGGAAGGCGGTGTAGGAGGAGAACCATTCCTTCCAATAATCCTTGTCGCCCCACTCCCGCTCCGGGAAGCCGATATGGGCGCGCCAGACGCCGTCGCCGGAGTTGACCATGGGCTTCATACAGACCTTCAGGCCCCGTTCATGCAGCCGGTTGACGGCTGTGGTCACGTCCTTGTCGGTGACGGTGAAGCGGTAATCCGGGCGGATCTGGGTGGAATAGAAGGTATCCTGCCGGATAACGAAGGCCAAAGCTGCCCAGTCGCCGCCCAGGGCCGCCAGGCGGGTCATGGACGCCGCCGCTTCCTCCGTCTGATAAGCGCCCCTGCGCCCGTCAAAGCCATAGGTAAAGCCTTTGCAAAACATATTCTTGTCCTTTCTGCCCGCAGGCCCGGCACAGGCCGGCCCGCAGGAAACGAAGCATTGATGATGGTGGAATTATAACATACTGCTTTGGTAATATCAATGGGGATTTGCTGCGGCTCATGTCCGGCGGGATGGGATGGGGCGGGGACAGATACATACATCACTGCCCCGAAGCACAGGTTGTCTGCACTCCGGGGCAGTTTTCATGTCGAAATATATCTCCGGCTGAGTATGCCTCACCGGCACAGATGGGCAAAGAATTTCCCGATCTGCTGCAAATGGGCGTCCATGGTGCAGCTTTCCGGACAAGGCCTTGCATACTCCAGCGCAAACAGGCCAGCATAGCCGTCCTCCAGCATCCGGCGGTAGATCTCCCGCACGGGGATCACGCCCTCGCCATAGGGCACGCAGCCCAGGTATTTGCCCTCCGGCGTAACCTCCTGATAACCCTGCATGGGGTTATCCTCATAGACGGCCACATCCTTGAGATGCACATAGACGATTTTGTCCTTCAGCAGCTCGTAGGCCGCCAGCGGGTCATCGCCGTGGGGCAGCATGTTGGCGGTATCCAGCACCAGGCCCAGGCCCGGCACACGATCCAGCACATAGCGGCAGTCCGCCGTGGCGGACAGACACAGATCGTCCTGGGGCGTGGTCTCAAAGCACACGCTCAGCCCCTGCTGCTTTCCCTGCGCCACCGCCAGCGCAAAGCCGGCGATCAGCTTCTCAAGCACCCAGGCGCGGCCCTGCTGGCGGGCAGTTTCTTCATCCGTGCCCAGCTGGTACGGGATAATCATGAAGAACCTCGCCCCCAGCGTCCGGGCGGTCTGCATGCCCACCTCCAGCTCGCGGAGGATCTCCTCCGGGCTGCAGAAGAAGGACATGCGGTGGATGAAGCAGTTCACCTTCACGCCGGTCTGCGCCGCAGCAGCGCAGTAGTCAGACAGCAGCGCCGGGGCGGGGTCCATCAGATCCACCTGCGCCATCCCGGCTTCCTTCGCCAGCTGCAGGGTGTCCTGCACCATCAGGCTGCCGCTGCGCAGATCGCTGTCCAGCGGAAAGGTCATCAGGGAGAAGCGGGATGCATCCGGCTTTTCCGGCAGCTGCTCAAAGGGATACACCAGCTGCATCTGGGCACGGCATTCGTCCAGGATGTCCATCACGTCCAGGGTCGCCTGATGGGGCACATAGCGGCTTTCCCTCAGGCCGGCCCGGATCTCCTCCGCCACCAGATCAAACTCGTTGAGATAGCTGCCGTCCGCCTTGAAGATTTCCTCGCTGCCGTCCCGGCGGCGCAGTACCGCATGGTCGGTGTAGAAGAAGCCCGGCGCCTCCACGCTGGCCTCGCTGCCCTGCAGCAGCAGGGTCTGATCGGTCACAGGATCGCAGATGGAGGTGGTGGTGACATATTCCTCCCCGGAGGGGAAGCGCAGCACAATCTCATTGTCCCAGTCGATGCCCGCCTCTACCCGGCCCCGGCATTGCACCAACACGGGCTTGCCAAAGAGACGATAGAGGTAGGTGATGGTATACACACCGATATCCAGCAGCGCGCCGCCGGCAGCGGCGGCCTCCGTCACGCGGGGGGCATAGTAGCGGCCCTCGCCCCGGAAGTTCAGCCGTACGGACTCCAGCTTGCCCAGCGCACCGCTGTCCAGCCAGGCCTTGACCTGATTGGCCACCGGCGAAAACCAGGTCCACATGGCCTCGGCAAAATACAGCTCCTTCTCCCGGGCCAGGCGGATCAGCTCATGGGCGTGTCGGGCACTGACGGTGAGCGCCTTCTCGCACAGCACGGGCTTGCCCATTTCCAGGGCCAGCTTGGCATACTGATAATGGCTGCTGTGAGGGGTGACGATATACACGCCGTCCACGCCCTCCGCCGCGATCGCATCCGCCGCCGTGCGGCAGGGCGTCGCGCCATGCTGGGCCGCAAAGGCGCTGCTGCGGTCAAAATTCCGCGCGTAGACGGAGACGATGCGGTGCCGTCCGGAAGAAAGAATCTGCTCCGCCACCACACCGGCCAGCTTGCCGCAGCCGATAAAGCACCAGTTGAACACCTTGCTCACCGTTTTCTTCCTCCCCTGTTACCGCGTGAATCGGGACATAAAGCGCCAGGCCTGCTCGCAGGTATGCTCCCGGCATTCATGGCCCTGTCCGCTGACTGCACCGAAGGCAGTACGCTCCACCCCGTCAGCACTGGTGAAGTAGTTGATGGTCAGCACGCTGCCCCGGGAGGGATCGTCAAGCTGCTCCACCCGGTCGCCGCGGACGCCCCAGATGGGGTCAGCCCAGTCCTCCTGATGGTCAAAGGTCACATCGCAGGGCGTTTTCACCTGATTGACCGCAAAGACATACTGCATGCGCTCCAGGCATTTTTCCGCCTGACAGGGCAGCTCCGGCAGGGGCGTGATCTCGCCGCCGGAGTAGAACACCGGCACGGGATGGCTGCGATTGGGTTCCACGGGAGAAGCCTGGAAGTACACATTGTGGCCGACCTCCACCGTCGCGCCCATGGGCGCAAGAGCCGCGAAGACCTCCGGGTACTCCTGAAACATGTCCCAGGTCTTGATGCCGCCCATGGAGAAGCCGCTGGCATAGATGCGCTTTTCGTCAATGGGATACTTTTCCTTCAGGTGAGACAGGAGGCTCATCATCTCCGTGGCAGTGCTGTTCAGGTGATTTTCCACGCAGACCAGCAGGAAGCCGTTGCGCTGCGCTACCCGGTACCAGCCGGAAACATGGACCATATGCAGCGCCGAATCGCCGCCGCCGTGGAAGGCCAGCACCAGCGGCACAGGGCCATTATCCAGCAGCCCCTTCCGATAATAGGCGATGTAGCCGATGGGATGCTCCTTCGTCTCCCGGTCGTCGCCGCAGTTGTCGGCAGAGGTGGGCACCACAGCAAAGGCAGGCTCCTCGGCCATGCCCTGCTCGTCCATCGTTGTCTCGATGGACAGCACGCCGCACCAGCGCTTGCAGCCCCGCAGGAAGCCCTTGAAGGCCGCCGGCACGTCCAGCGTCTCCTGCACCAGCAGATGCTCGCAGCCCGCCTGCAGCGCAGCATTCACCGCCTCGCTGTTGCCAGCGGACACCACTGGGATATCCCGGCGCTCAGGGGCAGGGATCACGGACAGGTTCTCCAGGATCGCCGTGGTCGGGGTGATCTCCCCCGGGCCCCACAGATACAGGCCGTTCAGCGTCTTGAGGCAGTGCTTTGCGATGTAATCCGCCGATGCGCCGCAGCCGTAGAGGTGGGTACGGAAAATCGCACCGCGGATGAACAGGTCGCTCCATTCACGGCCGAAGCGGGTCTTGCTGCGGATGACGCCGTCCTGATAATACGGGCCGATGCGGCTCTCTGCGACCAGGTCGATAAAGATCTGCTCATCTGCATTTTTCCAGCCGCCCTCGCAGGTCGGATAGACAAACACCACGCTGGCAGAATACGCTGCTGCAATACCGGTGAAGCCCTTCTCCTCGGCGAAGGCCGCCGCTTCCTCCAGGGGCATTTCCTTTTCTTCCAGCACCAGCAGATAGGGCGCGTTGAACCCAAAGTTCACGATATCCGCCAGCGGTGCAGCCTCCGGTACGATCACTTTGACCCGGAAGGAGGGGAAGGCATGCTGCCAGCCCTTCACATTCCCCGGCAGGGAGAGGATCTCCGGAAAATTCTTCATACCCATACGTGTTTCACCTCGTCAGTTTTTCTCAAACCGGAACAGATTCCAGGAAAGGGGCGGCAGCTCCGCGCGGACGACGCCATCCTCACAGGCAGACCCGTTCCCCTGCTGCGGCAGGATCGCATCGGGATGCTCATAGTCGTTGCAGGCATCGGGATCGGCGGTGAACATCGTCACATGCTCCCGGAAAGACCAGCCCCCGAAGGCGCTGGCGTCCAGCTCCAGGGCATGGCTGTCCTGATCGTCCGCGTTGATGACGAACACCGTCAGCTCGCCCGCTTCCTCATTCAGCGCGGCAGCAGACTGGATATAGGGCACATTTTCAAAGCCGCCGTACTGGTTCATGTCGTCAATGGCATAGCCAGCCACGTCGAAGGTTTCGCTCTCCACCACCGTCCGGAGCGACTCGCCTCGGGCGTAGCGGATCAGCTGGGTGAAGGGATAGTAGGCCGCGCTCTTCCAGGCATGCTCCCGGTCGGTGGCGCACAGCTGGGCCAGGCCGCTGGTGGCGCAGCCGATTTTGATACGATCCGCATGGCGAAGCATGGTGAGCATCACCGAAGCGCCGGCCAGGGTGCGGGGCATCTCCCCCGCCTTGGGGAAGGCCCGGCGGGTGGACCAGTCATCCGGATCATGGCGGACATATTTGCGGTTCGGGTCCATCCCCAGGAAGCCCATGGCCGGCTGGCGGCCGCCCAGGCCCAGATGCGCGCCCTGCGCCGGACGGTAGGAGCAGGCGTATTCATCCAGGGAGAGCATCATGGTCTTCTTCACCCGCTGCCGGGTTTTGATCAGGTCGCACAGGGCAATCTCGGTGTTGATGTAGTCCTCAAAGGCCTGGGCCCCCGCCATCAGCGCGGGGATGTTGCCGGGCGGGGCGGAATGGTAGTGATGGAGGGAAATGTAATCCACGGTTTCGTAGCACTCCTGCAGCACCTGCTGATCCCAGTCGGGATAGTGATTCAGAAAGGGCGAGGAGGAGACGCAAGCCACCGTCTCGATGGTGGGATCGATCCACTTCATCACCTTGGAGGCCTCGTGGGCCAGAATGCCGTAGGCCTTGGGATCGCGCTCGTAGGAGGCGATCTGCCAGGGGCCGTCCATCTCGTTGCCCAGATACCAGGTCTTTACGCCGTAGGGCTTCTCATGCCCGTTCTGCTTTCGCAGTTCGGACCAGTAGGTGCCGCCCTCATGGTTGGTGTATTCCACCACGTCCATGGCGTCCTGGATGGTGCCGGTGCCGAGGTTGATGGTGTACATGGCCTCCGCGCCGCACTTCTCGGCCCACTGGAGGTATTCGTCATGGCCCACGTCGTTGGGGATGTACTGGAACCAGGCCGGGTCCAGATGGGCCTTGCGCTGGGCCATGGGGCCGATGGAATCCTTCCAGCTCCAGCCGGATACAAAGTTGCCGCCGGGCATGCGGATGCAGGGCAGTCCCGCCTCCTTCAGCCCCCGGATGAAATCCTGCCGGAAGCCCTGGGCGTCCGCCGTGGGATGCTTGGGGTTATACATGCTGCCGTTGACCATGGAGCCGATGGGCTCCAGGAACGCGCCGAACAGCCGGGGCGAAATATCGCCGATGCGATAAGCAGGATGGATGGTCAGCTTCGCCTGCTTCATGACGGGCCTCCTTCTTGCCGGGATCAGTCAAAGATCACGGACTTCAGCATGGGATTGCCGCCGCCCTCATAGGTGAGATATAGGGCCTGCTTGCCCCTGGGCAGCGTGATGGGCGCAGTATAGGCATGCCAGATATTGGTATTGTGCAGCTCCAGCGTCGCCAGCACGGGGCCGTTCTTCTCCGTCTTCACATGGAAGCGGCCGCCGTGGCCGTAGCCGCGCACCACCAGGGTGATGGTCTGCACATCCTCAAAATCAAAGTACTTGAAGCCAATGGTGGTGCTGTCATGGATCTGGGCGATGTGGCCGGGGATCTCATCGCCGTCCTTACCGTCCTGGGTTACATAGGCCGCGCCGGGCGCACCGCTCATCATCTGGCGGTTCTTGTCATAGAGATGGCAGGCGATGTAAGCCGGATACTCGCCCTTGCCGGGCAGGGGCCCGCCGTTGGGGCCGCAGGAGGTCATCTCCACCTGCGGGATGCTGCCGTCCGCCAGGATGGTAATCGGCTCCAGGCAGCCCTGGCGGCTGTACCAGGTGCCGTTGGTCTGGCGGTGATAGAAGATGTACCACTGGCCGTTGATCTCCACGATGCTGCCGTGGTTGTTGCCGCCGTAGGCCTTGGGAAGCGCGGGCTCGTCGCCGATGTGCAGATCGCAGTTGCTGACGATCACGCCGCCGTAACGGAAGCCCTGGCGGGGGTCCTTGCTGGTGGCGTAGCACAGCTCATGCATGGGCGTGGAGGAATAGATGAAATAATAGGTGTCACCGTGCTTGCGGATGGAGGGCGCCTCGAAGAAGGCATGGCCCTCATACGCCGTGCCGCCGGCATATTCCACGCCGGGCACCACAAAGCGCAGGTCCTCCTGAATGGTGAGCATATCCGGTCCCAGCACGGAGAGCATCGCGCCATGGCGGCTCTTGTCTCCCCGGGCACAGAAGCCGGTGTACAGATAGGTCGTGTCGCCCTCCGTCAGCACGCCGGGATCAAACTGGGGCTCATCCCCTGCCCTGCGGCCCAGGAGCGTACCGTCCGGATAATGCACATAGCCGTAGAACTCATACTTGCCCGCAGGCGTATCGCACACCGCCACGGACACGATATCGATGTGATCCAGCACATAATACAGATAGTAGCGTCCGTCCGGGCCGACGGTGACGTCGGGCGCATAGAGGCACATGGCGCCGTCCTTGTTCATGGGATCGGCATTGCGGGGATAGATCACGCCTTCATAGCGCCAGTCCGCCAGATTGTCCACCGGCGCAGACCAGCAGACATAATCACCCATGCAGAACACATAGCCATTGAAGAAATCATGGGAGCCGTACACATACACGCGGTCTCCGAACACATAGGGCTCGCCGTCCGGAATGTACTCCCAGGAGGGCAGATAGGGATTGAAGCCAAGCTTTTTCATGATATGTCATCCTTTCCGTATGCAATATGGCATTGTCAGCGAATTGATCTACTGATATTTTACGGGAAAGCCGCCTGAGATGCAACAGCTATCTTTGGGTTTTGCCCATCCGGAATGAATAAATATGGGACAGAAATATCCTTTCCCATTCCTCCGGGCTGCTTTTGCGCGCAGGGCATCCCCGTTGGCTGCCCGGTGTCCGCCGGCACATACAAAAAGACCGTGAACACGATGATTCACGGTCTTTGGCACACCCGGCGGGATTCGAACCCACGGCCTACCGCTTAGGAGGCGGTCGCTCTATCCTGCTGAGCTACGGGTGCAGGTGCAAAGCGTATTATAACACACTTGCCTGCATTGTGCAAGCAGAAACTCCCCCGCTGCAAACCCGCCGACCGGCAGAAGCAATTTGCCAGCATCTTCGCCCTGCTTCCTGCATATTTATCAGCAGATACAGCCGAAGAAGATCAAAAAAACATCGTAAGTGCAGGATGTCTATTGCAATCCTGCAAGAATCCCTGTACAATAAAACTCGTTCAAAGGAAACCGAGGCGGATGCAGCGCATCCGTATTTGAAAGGAGACGTCCCTATGGCTGGCTATGCCGAACGAGTTCTCAATGACCTGAAGGTCCGTTACGCCAATGAGCCGGAGTTCCTCCAGGCCGCTACCGAGATCCTGACCACCCTGAAGCCCGTGGTCGAGCGCAATGAGGAAAAGTACGAGAAGGCGGGCCTTCTGGAGCGCTTTGTCGAGCCTGAGCGCATCATTTCCTTCCGCGTGCCGTGGATCGACGATCAGGGCGTGGTGCGCGTCAACCGCGGCTACCGCGTGCAGTACAACAGCGCCATCGGCCCCTACAAGGGCGGCCTGCGCCTGCATCCCAGCGTCAACCAGAGCATCCTGAAGTTCCTGGGCCTGGAGCAGACCCTGAAGAACTCCCTGACCGGCCTGCCCATGGGCGGCGGCAAGGGCGGCGCGGACTTCGACCCCCGCGGCAAGTCCGACATGGAAGTGATGCGCTTCTGCCAGAGCTTCATGACCGAGCTGTCCAAGTACATCGGCGCTGACACCGACGTGCCCGCCGGCGATATCGGCGTGGGCGCCCGCGAGGTCGGCTACTTCTTCGGCCAGTACAAGCGTCTGCGTGATGAGTTCACCGGCGTGCTGACCGGCAAGGGCCGTTCCTTCGGCGGCTCCCTGATCCGTCCCGAGGCCACCGGCTTCGGCGCGGTGTACTACACCGTTGAGATGCTCAAGACCTTCGGCGAGGACATCAAGGGCAAGACCTTCGCGGTCTCCGGCTTCGGCAACGTGGCCTGGGGCACTGCCCTGAAGGTGACCGAGCTGGGCGGCAAGGTCGTCACCATCTCCGGCCCCGACGGCTACATCTACGATGAGGACGGCATCAACACCCCCGAGAAGATCGGCTACCTGCTGGAGATGCGCGCCTCCTGCCGCGACAAGGTGCAGGACTATGCCGACAAGTTCGGCGTGCCCTTCTTCGCCGGCAAGAAGCCCTGGGAGGTCAAGGTCGACGTGGCCATGCCCTGCGCAACCCAGAACGAGGTCAAGCTGGAGGACGCCAAGAACATCGTTGCCAACGGCACGAAGTACTACGTCGAGGTTTCCAACATGCCCACCACCCTGGACGCTGTGGAATACCTGCGTGAGAACGGCGTCGTGGTTGCGCCCTCCAAGGCGGTCAACGCCGGCGGCGTGGCCGTGTCCGGCCTGGAAATGAGCCAGAACGCCATGCACTACTCCTGGACCGCCGAAGAGGTGGATGCCAAGCTGCAGCAGATCATGAAGGGCATCTACGAGGAATCCTACAAGGCTGCCAAGGATTACGGCATGGAGGGCGACCTGATTGCAGGCGCCAACATCGCCGGCTTCGTCAAGGTGGCCGACGCCATGCTGGCTCAGGGTGCTGTGTAATCAGTCCCGAAGCAAACAGCTTTAAATCGCCGGTATGCAGGCCGCGTCCTCCGGAGGCGGTCTGCATGTCTGCATGGAGGCATCAAACATGAAAGCAGGTCTGCCTGTTCTCCTGATTTTGCTGGGCACAGCAGAAATTATCTGCGCCTTCATGAATGTGAAGTTTCCTTTGCCCATTGCCTTGATCCTGGGTGCGATATTTATCGGGTTAGGTGCAAAAGCCCTGATCGATGCAAAGAAGGCAAAGTAAACCAGAGCGGCTCCCCCGGATGGGGGAGCCGCTTTATGTATACCGGATCAATTATTCCGTTCGCAGGGCCACAACGGGGTCCTTCCGGGCCGCAGAACGGGCGGGGATCACGCCGGCGAAGGAGGTCAGCACCACGCTGATGCCGATCAGGATCAGCCCGACCTGCCAGGGCAGGAAGGCCTCCAGACCTGCGATGTTCGTCAGGTGGAAGATGATGGCGTTGATCGGGATGCACAGCAGCCACGTCAGCCCAACACCCAGCAGACCGGAAGCAAAGCCGATAATCAGCGTCTCCGCATTGAACATGCTGGACACATTCCGCTTGGAAGCGCCGATGGCACGCAGGATACCGATCTCCTTGGTGCGCTCCTGCACGGAGATCAGGGTGATCACGCCGATCATGATGGAGGACACCACCAGGGAGATCGCCACGAAGGCAATCAGCACATAGGTGATGGCATTGATGATGGAGGTCACGGAGGACATCATCAGGCCCACATAGTCGGTGTAGCGGATCTGATGCATCTCGTCCACACTGTCGTTGTAGGCGGTGATGGCCGCCTCGATCAGATCCTTGTTCTCAAAGGAGGAGGCATAGATGTTGATGGACGCGGGCGCATCCAGCGCCACGCAGCCCAGGGAAATCAGGTTTTCCTCATAGGTGGACTCGGAGAACTGCAGCACCTCGTCATGATACATCGCCATCTGCGCGGTGGTAAAGGGCGGCTGGGCAGCCTCCAGGGCGGCGCACATCTCCGCTTCCGTCATGGCGGCCACCTGGGCTGCTGCACCGGCCGTGATCTGCTCCGCCACGGCAGGGGCGATCATCGCCTTCAGCTCCTCGTCGGACATGCCGCCAAGCATCGGCGCGGCCATCTCCGCAGGTACGCCCATCTGCGCCGCCATCGCAGGCAGCACCGCCGCCTCCAGCTCCTCCCTTGTCATGGCGGCAAGGCTCTGCTGGGTCAGCGCATCCAGCTGCTCCTGGGGCATGCTCGCCGCAGAGGCGGCATACATCTGCGCTTTGGCCGTCACCTGCTCAGGGGTCACAGCGGGCATGGACATATCCAGCGCCATCGCCAGCGTCGCAGCATCCATCGCCGCCATCTGGCTCTTGACCTGCTCGGCGTACTGAACGGCAACCTGCTCATTCATCATCTGGGCCACCAGGGCAAAAAGCTCTTCATCTGTCATGGCGGAGATATACGCCAGCATCTCCTCTGCGCTGACGTTCACCTGGCCGCTGATGGCCTGGATCATCGCCTGCTCGATGTCCGCGCGGGTCATGGCGGAGAGCTGCTGGGAGACGATCTGGTCGATCTGCGCCTGGGTGGGGATGGACATCAGCTCCACATAGGTGCGGGCCTTGTCAGCCTGGGACAGGGACGCCACATAGGCCGTAAACTCCGCCGCCTTCTCCTCCTCGGTCATCGCGCCGGTGGACTCCCTAAAGGGCAGACCGGTAAAGACGTCCGTCGCCGGATCGGCCTGCTGGGCCTTGACGACAGGCGCTTCCGCCGCCTGACGGATGATGTACTCCGTCAGCGCGGAGGTGTAGCAGATCGTGCCGCTGAGCATGCCGGACACGGCCTCCTCATTGGGGCGGAGGATGCCGACCACCTTCAGGTCCAGGCCGTTGTCGTACAGGTAGCGCAAGCCCGCCTGCGTGTCCCGCAGATCGGTATAAGCACCGGTGGTTTCGTCATAGGTGTAGCAGTCAGCAGGCAGGATGACCCGGAAGGTCATGCCGCAGATATCCTGATAGCTCCATTTTTCATCCGATACCTCCACCTCCTGCTGGGTGAAGGCGGCATTGGCCAGCGCGTCGATCTCCGCCTTGGACTTCAGGCCCATGGCGTAGAGCGTCATGTCGGCGATCTCGTTCTTCTGATCCACCACCACCACGACCTCGTCATAATCGTTGGGCCAGGAGCCGTAGATCAGGTCGTACTGCTTCTCCAGCAGCGGGTTGATCATTTCACCGTCGTTGCCGCTGAGCATCTCCTGCCAGAGCACCACCGAGGGACCGCCCATGGTGGGCATGCTGGCCATATCGCTCATGCCCATGCCATAGGATTCGCTCAGGCTCATCATGGAGGACATATCCAGCCCCATGTATTCCACCATCAGATCCTGCAGGAGCTTCTGGGAATCGGACTGGATGATGTCCCCATCCACATTCTGGGTATACACCGTCAGCGGCGCTTCATAGGTATACTGCACGCCGTTGACAGCGCCGCGCAGGCCCTCCTCCCCTTCCAGCGCCATCTCCTTTTCCAGGTGGGCCTTGAAGGATTTCAGGTCGTTGGTGGTTTCCTCCATCGCCCCCAGCGCGTTGACCAGATCATAGATCATGGTCTTTTCGTAGACCGCGTCGTTCTCATGCGGCTCGCCGGAGAGCGCGTTGCCAATGAAGGTCATCAGCAGGGAGCCCATGTTCATCTCGCTGGCCTGCAGCGTCAGCGGATAGGAGGACAGGGTATCCTCCTGCACGGTGTTGATATAGTTTGTCATGCCGTTGGACACGGCGAAGATCAGCGCAATGCCGATGATACCGATGGAGCCGGCAAAGGAGGTCAGGAGCGTGCGGCTCTTCTTGCTGATCAGGTTCTTCAGGCTCAGCCCGAAGGAGGTCGCGAAGGACATGGAGGGCTTCTTCTCCCGCTTCACGCCGTTTTGCCGGGCCACGCGGGCGTCCCGAGCCTGCTTGCCGAGGCCCTCCAGCTCCTCCGCCGTCAACGGACGGGAATCGCTGGTGATCTCGCCATCCAGCATGCGGATGATGCGGGTGGAGTATTTCTCCGCCAGCTCGGGGTTATGGGTGACCATGATGACCAGCCGGTCCTTGGCCACCTCCTTGAGGATGTCCATGACCTGCACGCTGGTTTCCGTATCCAGCGCGCCGGTGGGTTCGTCCGCCAGGATGATATCGGGATTGTTCACCAGCGCCCGGGCGATGGCAACGCGCTGCATCTGGCCGCCGGACATCTGCGCCGGCTTCTTGCGCAGCTGATTGCCCAGGCCCACATCCTCCAGCACCTTGATGGCGCGCTTGCGGCGCTCCGCCTTGGATACGCCGGACAGGGTCAGGGCAATCTCCACGTTCTGCAGCACGCTCTGATGGGGAATCAGATTGTAGCTCTGGAACACGAAGCCGATGGAATGGTTGCGGTAAGCATCCCAGTCCCTGTCCTTATACGCCTTGGTGGACGTGCCGTTGATCACCAGGTCGCCTTCGGTATACTGATCAAGGCCGCCGATAATATTGAGCATCGTGGTCTTGCCGCAGCCGGAGGGGCCGAGGATGGACACAAATTCATTCTTGCGGAACTGAAGATCGATCCCCTTCAGCGCATGGACAATACCATCGCCGGCGGGATAATCCTTCCTGATGCCTTTGAGCTCCAACATGCTGTTTCACACCTCACTACAGATCCAGTCTGTCTCTGCCATCATTTCCCTGATGGAGCTATCAGTATACGGATACATTATGAACACAGCAATAACAAAACATCCGTCATTTTTACTTTCTGCCAAAACTTTTTCTACGCGGCAGACGCAGGCCTCTCACTCGGGCTTCAGCGCCTTACCAGCGGGTCTGCCAGCGCTCGGCATACTCGCCCTCCGGGATCTTTGCCAGCGCCTCGTGGGTCATGGAATGGGCAGCACGCTCGGCCAGCAGCGCGTCAAACTGCGCACCGTCCAGCGGCAGTGCCACAGTCGCATGCCCCGTCCACTGGGACAGATAGGCTGCGTTGGACAGCGCCAGCTCGTTCAGGCCGTCCGCCGCCGGGGAGATCAGCGCTTCCCCCTGCAGAATGGCATTGGCAAAGTTCTGCAGAATGCCCCGGTGCTGCGCGCCGCCGTCCTCAAAGCGTTCCTCGGTGTAGCGGCAGGGCATATGGGGCATGCTCTCCGGCGAATGCCAGCGGATCTCATGCTCCGGCTCGGACAGCTGCCACCATTTCAGCACGCCGTCCTCCAGCACGATCTTGCCCAGATCCCCGGCGATCTCCAGCCGGTTGGTGCCGGGATATTCGCCGGTAGAGGTCACAAAGAGGCCCGTTGCGCCGTTGGCATAGCGGGTGATCAGCGTCGCGTCGTCCTCCACCTCGATCCGGTGATACCGGGCCACGTCACAATATGCGCTGACGGCTTCAGGCATGCCGCAGATCCACTGCCAGAGGTCCAGATTGTGGGGCGCCTGATTGAGCAGCACGCCGCCGCCCTCCCCCGACCAGGTGGCCCGCCACGCGCCGGAATCGTAATAATGCTGGGTGCGGTACCAGTTGGTGATGAGCCACACCGTCCGCTTGAGCTCGCCCAGCGCGCCGCTCTGCACAATCTCCCGGGCACGCCGGAAGATGGGGGCTGTACGCTGGTTGAGCATCACGGCAAAGATGCGCCCGGTCTCCTTCGCCGCCTCGACCGCCCGGCGCGCCGCCGTGACGGAGATATCCAGCGGCTTTTCCGAGAGCACATGCAGCCCGGCCCGCAGGCATGCCTCCGCGATCTGCGCATGCATCGGATGGGGCACGGCGATCACCGCCGCCGCCACGCTGCCGTCCAGCAGCGCATGGAAGTCCTGCTCGCAGCGCACGCCGTGGAAGCGCTCCTCTGCCGCCGCCAGCCTTGCGGGGTTCACATCGCACACCGCTGCCAGCTGCATCCCCTGCACCTTGCCCGCCGCAATCGTTGCCGTATGGGCCGAGCCGATGCCGCCGTAGCCGATGACGGCAACCTTTACCTGCTGCAACGTTTCCATATCAGCGCCTCCTGTACATCATTCAAAGCCGCAGGCCGTCAGATACGCATAACTGCGGCGCAGGCATTCGATGGGGTCCTCGCCGTTGCAGTCATCCTGCTCCACCAGCATGTATTTCGTCCCGGCCTTCTCCGCCTGCTCAAACACCCGGTCAAAATTGATGTTTCCCTCGCCTATCACCGCCATCTTCCGGCCATAGGCATAATCCTTGAGGTGGATAACCGGCACGCGCCCGGCAAGCCGCGCCAGCCACTGAGCCGGATCGCCGCCGCCCGCCTGCACCCAGAAGGTATCCAGCGTGAAGCCCATCAGCTCCGCCGGGATCTCCTGCGCCAGCCGCTCCAGAATGATCTGCTTGCTGCCAGGGGCCCGCTTGAACTCCTGATCGTGGTTGTGGTACATGAAGTACCGCCCGCCGTCATGGATCTCTTTGGCCACCTGCGGATAAGTCTCCATGAAATGCGCAAAGCTCTCCTCCGGCTTGTCCTCATTGAAGGGATACCAGCCCAGGCCGATATGCCCGCAGCCGAAGACATGATGATCCGCGATGACCTGCGCCGTCTCCCCCACCAGCCTCGGCACGGGGATATGGGTCAGCACGCACTGAAGGCCGTTCCTGTCCAGCTGTTCCTTCAGCCAGTCCGCCTCATAGGGGCAGGTGCCGGAGATCTGCACGGTCCTGTAGCCGATATCCGCTACCTTGCGGAGCGTCAGGGCAAAATCATCCAGGGTCTGGCACTGATTGCGGACGGTAAAAAACTGTGCGCCGATTTGCATCATACGTCCTCCTGTCACAGCAATAGGTTGCTGAACATATCAAAGCACGCAGCATAGCAGCCTCAATATCCGCCTTTGCTGCCAGAATAATTCTACCAAAACGCAGGGCAAATTGCAACAGAAAACAGGGCTGCGCATCGCTGCACAGCCCTGCATGAGCTCATTTATTCCGCATAGGCCCAGTTGGAAATGGTGAAGGTGATCTCCACCGTTTTGGGCGTCATGCCGTCGGGGTAAATGAGGTTGTAATCCTTGGAGGCCGTCACCGTGGGCACGACGGAGCCGTCCCAGCAGTTGAGGGGATCGTTGGTGTCCAGCTTGCCGTTGGCCTTGATGGCGGACTTGGCCGCATGCTCGCTGATGGGCATGGCCACGCCGTCCAGCAGGATCTCCTCATAGTGGATGTCACAGCTGTCCAGCACGCCGGATTTGCCGCTGACGTCATAGATGTAAATGGCGCCGGCGCCGCAGATGCTGTCCACCCCGGCGTCCCGGCCTGCCTGGGACAGATGCTCGTCGATGGAGAAGCGGGCAGTATACTGGCCGTCGCCGGTCAGGGTGACCAGCTCGCCGAAGTCAGAGGCGTAGTAGCTGTGGACGTTGTCGGAGTAGTACACGCCGATGGCCACGTTCACGCCGCCCTTGGGGGCCGCATCCTTAGCCAGCACCTCCACCTCGACCGTCTTCTTCACACCGGCAGAGGTGATGGCCGTGATCTTCGCCGTGCCCTCCGCAATGCCCACAACCTTGCCCAAGCCGTTCACCATTGCCACGCGGATATCGGAGGAGGTGAAGTACAGCGCATCCGTATGATCGGCAGGCGCAACGGTTACGTCCATCTGCACGGACTCCCCTGCCTTGAGCTCCAGCTTCTCCGGCACGTTGATTGCCGTGATGGGCTGCTCCGGCTTGGCATTGCGGGCGATCACGATCACCTCGCACTTCGCCTCGCCGGACTGGCTGCGCACCGTCACCTTGGAGGAGCCGGGGGCCTTGCCCTGCAGCAAGCCGCCGTTCACGCTCACGACCTCGGGGTTGGTGGAGGCATACACCAGGCTGTCCTTGGCGTCGGCAGGCTCGGCGATGACGTCCAGCTTCGCCGTTTCACCGGAGGCAAGGAAGAGCTGCTTCTGCTTCACGGTCACCGAGGTATAGGCAGGCAGCTCAGGCGCGATCGCCTTGTCCTCGTACTTTTCAATGTGGTTGAGCAGGTTCATCCGCAGCCCCTGATCCGCCGCCACGCCGTGGTAGCCGCGCATCATCGCGCTGACCACACCCGGGAAGGGCTGCGCATAGGTCTTGCGGTCAAAGAAGCACATGGAGTAGTCCGCAGGCTTGGCATTCAGGTTATACCAGCCGGCGCTCCAGCATACCGGCACCACGCCGCACATGACCGACATGCGGGTCATGGCCTCGTAGTAATAGGCGCGGGCACCGTCGTTGTTCTTGTGGGCTGCTCCGTATTCGCCCAGCACCACAGGAATGCCCTTGTCCACGAATTTCGCCTTCAGGCCCTCGAAATGCTTCATCAGGGTCAGGGCCTTGTCCTGGCTCCAGACGGTGCCGTTCATGTTGTCCTGCAGTCCGAAGACCCAGTCGTAATCATGGACGGAGAGCATCAGCCGGGCGGGCTGGCAGGAATCGGCGGGCATGGTGAAGCCGTACTCGTCGTTGAGCACATTGACGATGTTGGTATAGCGGGGCACGACCATCAGCCAGCGGCGGGCGTTGTTGCCGCCGGTGGCGCGGACGGTATCCACAAAGAGCTGATTGAGCTCCTCGATGCGGCGGAAGTCCTGCCGGATGCCCGCCTGGCTGCTGTCAGCGCCGGTGACCTCGTTCATGCACTCGAAGATCACATGCTCGTCATAGTCCCGGAAGCGCAGCGCGATCTGCCGCCACACCGCCGCGAACTTCTCCTTCACCTGCGGGAACTGGGCTTCATCCGCCCCAATGCGCAGCCAGCCGGTCTGCTCCGCGCCGTCGTGGTGGATGTTGATGATGACGTACATATCGTGCCGGACTGCGTAGTCCGCAATGTCCTGCACGCGGGAAAGCCAGGCCTCATTGATGGCATAGCCGTTCTCATCGTCGATCATGGTGCCCCAGGTGACCGGCAGACGCATGGTGGAGAAGCCTGCGTCATGCACCGCCGTCACCAGACCGGGCGTGGTATAGGTGGGCTGCCAGAGCACCTCGTCAGGGGTGAAGCCGGTATGGGCGTCCATGGTGTTGCCCAGGTTCCAGCCCAGGCCCATTTCTGCCGTGATGGCCGCCGCATCAAGCTCGCGCAGGGGCATCACCGGAGCCGCCGCATCCTCCGCAAGGGACGCAGCAGGCAGCAGCAGCAGCAGGCAAAGCAGCAGGGAAAGCAGTCTTTTCATCATAACAACCTCCAAACCGGTTCTGTTGTGCTTCCACATCATTTCTTGAACACAAAGCGCTCCAGGCGGGTCAGGCAGCGGTCATGCAGGCCCCAGGACATCTGGGTTCGGTCGTCATGGAAGGTGAAGTACACCGCGTGCCGCCCGGTGACGCAGGGCAGCTTGATCTTCAGCAGCTGATCGTCGCCGGCGAAGCAGCCCTCGCCGATGGGTTCGTTCGCGGCGTCATCCAGATGGACGGTGACGCGGCCCGCTTCGCCCAGACCGCGCAGCTCCATCACCAGCTCCAGGTGGGTCGCGTCGTAATCCTGGTCGAAGTCAAAGTACTTATAGCCCACGACGCTGCCGCTGCGCAGCTCGTCAATGACGGTATGGAACTCGTTGAGATACTTGATCATGCCGCCATTTTGCAGCACGCAGGCGCGGTGCGCCGGGGTTTCCTCGTAGGGGTTGAGGGCGTCGGAGAAGCCCAGGGAGGTCATCTCCACCGGCGGGATGGTGCCGTCAGGCAATATGGTGATCTTCTCCGCGCAGGCCTGGCGGGAGAAGCAGGTGCCGTTGGTCATCCGGTGATAGAAGATGTACCACTGATCCCCCACCTTCATGATGGAGCCGTGGTTGTTGCCGCCGGGGTAATCATTGCTGTTGTCCACGATGTAGCCGCGGTAGGTGAAGGGGCCGGTGGGCTTGTCCGAGGTGGCATAGGCCAGGCGGCTGCCCTTGCGGGGGGAGTAGATCACATAGTAGGTGTCGCCGATCTTGCGGGGAGAGCTGGCTTCAAAGAAGCGCTGCTCCTCCGGCACGCCGTCCCGGTCGTCAATCACATGATACTTGAGACTGCCGGGCAGCACGGTGTTCATCGTCTCCGGGTCCAGCTCGTTCATGTGGGAATGCTCGAATCCATAGTAAATGTAGACCCGGCCGTCGTCGTCCACCAGCACGCCGGGATCATTGTACACGCCGTCGTCTCCGCTGTCCTCCGGGGCATATTGGTAGGTGCCGATGACCCGGAAGGGGCCCTCGGGCCTGTCCGACACGGACACGCACCCCTTGTCATAGAAAATGTAGGTGAACAGATAGTACTTGTCGCCCTTCTTGACCACGTCAGGGGCGTACATCATATGCTTGTCGCAGGGGTTCATATCGTGCCAGGTGACGTCGGCGGGGTGATCTTCGTCCGCCTGGGCATGGAAAATGTCGCCGTGGCAGGTCCAGTGATCCAGGTTGTCGATGGGCGCAGACCAGGCCTTCAGCCGGATATCACAGAAATCGCCGGACAGCGGCCGGTCATGGGAGCCATAGAGGTACACGCGGTCACCGAACACACGGGGTTCACCGTCGGGAATATGCTCCCACAGGGGCAGGATGGGATTGGGCATAACAACACCGCCTTCTTGTTTTTCTCTTCAGGGATATGGACCATTATACCAGCTTTTTTCCGTTTTTTCCAGCCCCGGCGGGCATTTATCCCCCCATTCTTCTCCGCAGAAAAAGTCGGGACATTTCCCGCCATCCGTGCTATACTGTCCCTATCATCCACGAAGGAGGCAGCGCCATGCAGCGTATTTGCGAGGGCATCCAGGCCGCCCTTGACTACATCGAGGCCAATCTGACGGAGGACATGGATGTGCACGACGTCGCAGCGCGCGCATACGTCAGCGCATTTCACTTCCAGCGGATCTTCTCCAGCCTGTGCGGCATTCCTTTGGGCGAGTACATCCGCCGCAGACGACTGACGCTGGCAGCCCAGGAGCTCATGGGCGGCTGCAGAGTCATCGACGCGGCCATGAAGTATGGCTACGATTCACCGGACAGCTTTGCCAGGGCATTCCGCCGCTTCCATGGCGTGCTGCCCTCCCAGGCGGGCCAGCCGGGGGTGATGCTGCAATCCTTCGCGCCGATGAAGATCAACCTCAAGGAGGGCGGAAGCATGATGGAATACAAGGTGGTTGAGAAGCCTGCCTTCACCGTGGTGGGCTACCTGCGCCACTTTCACAACGAGACCAGCTATCAGGAAATCCCCGCATGGTGGGGGGAAATGATGGCACAGGGCATGCCCCTTGATGGCGAGTTCGGCGTCTGCATCGATGCGGATGGCAGCGAGTTTGACTACCTGATCGCAGACTTGTATCAGCCGGGACAGACGATCCCGGAGGGCTGCGTCACCCGCGATATTCCCGGCGGCACATGGGCGGTGTTCCCCTGCACGCTGGCCACACTGCAGGACATCAACACGCAGATGTGGCGCGACTGGCTGCCTGCCTGCCGCGAGTATCGCCTTGGCTGGAACTGCAACATTGAGTTCTATTACCCGCTGAACAAGGCAGATCCCCCGTCCAGTGCAGCCGAGCTCTGGCTGCCCATTGAAAGAATCTGACACGCAAAAGCGCACCCCCATTTCGGAGGTGCGCCATTTGTTTGCTTACTTGATGACCAGCTCGGTCTTCGCGTCAAAGAGATAGACGCTTTCCACGGGAATGGAGAAGGCGACCTTCTCATCCATCGCGGGAATCTCATGGGGCGTGACCTTCAGGATGGACTTGTCCTCGTCGATATCCACATAGACATTGGCGTTGTCGCCCAGCATTTCGGTCAGCTCGACCATGCCCTCGGTGACAAAGGCATTCTCCTGCCGGCCCATGACGATCGCCTCGGGACGGAAGCCGACGATGATCTCCTTGCCCTCGTAATCCTTGATCTTCTCGCCGATGACCTTGCCAAGGTCGCAGCTCGTGCCGCCGATGGCAACACAGCCGTCCTTCACCTCACGGCGCAGGAAGTTCATCGGAGGCTCGCCGATGAAGCCCGCCACGAACACGTTCACCGGGTTGAAGTAGACCTCCTTGGGCGTACCGATCTGCTGCACATAGCCGTTCTTCATCACGACGATGCGGTCCGCCATGGTCATGGCCTCCGTCTGGTCATGGGTGACGTAGATGGTGGTAGCGCCGGTCTCGCGGTGGATCTGGGTGATCTCCGAGCGCATGGTGACGCGCTGCTTGGCGTCCAGGTTGGACAGCGGCTCGTCCATCAGGAACACGCCCACCTTGCGGATAATGGAGCGGCCCACGGCCACGCGCTGGCGCTGACCGCCGGACAGCGCACGGGGCATACGGTCCAGATAGTCCGTCAGGCCCAGGATCTTCGCCGTCTTCTGCACACGCTCTTCAATGACGTCCTCATCCACGCCCTGCAGATTCAGGCCAAAGGCCAGGTTGTCATACACGGTCATGTTGGGATACAGCGCATAGCTCTGGAACACCATCGCCACCTCGCGCTCACGGGGGCCCAGGTTGTTGGCCAGCTCGCCGTTGATGTAGAACTCGCCCTTGCTGATGTCCTCCAGGCCGGCGATCATGCGCAGCGTGGTGGACTTACCACAGCCGGAAGGGCCGACGAACACAATGAACTCTCCCCGCTCGGCTTCCAGATTGAAGTCGTGCACGGCGTGGAAGCCGTTGGGGTAGATCTTGTTGATGTTCTTGAGCGTCAGGTATGCCATACGGAATCGCTCCTTTACTAACCATTTGGAGGATTTCTCCTCCCGATATAGACAAAACCGACTTCATTTGGTACAATGAACCGGAATAATCCATGAGGTGATCTTATGAATGCCATCATATACACCGGTCGTCATCAGCAGACGCCCAGCACCCCGCTGCATCAGCACGAGCATTGGGAGCTGCTGTACTGTACCTCGGGAACCGGCGCATTTCTGTTTGACGAAGCCGTGCAGGCATATCATGCAGGCGATGTGGTGATCATCCCGCCGGATACGCCCCATGTCCACACAGCAGAGCAGGGGGCCTCCTGTATTTACCTGTACATGGCTGACGCGGCGCTGGCCTTCCGTCAGCCCATGACGCTGCAGGATGATGCACATCAGGGGCTGCTGCACCTCTTTGACGATGCGGACGCCTACAGCCGGAGCGATCTAAGCTACCGGGCTGCGCTTCTGCCCGCCTACGGGCAGCTGATCGTCCAGCACATCAGTGCGCGCCGCACCTCCTCCGCCGGCAACCGGCTGGTCGAGGAGATTGCCCAGAGCATTGTGCAGAACTATGCCAATCCCAATTATGAGCTGGATGAGCTGCTCCGCTCCGCACCCTACTGCTATGACTATCTCTGCCGCCTTTTCCGCCAGGAGCTGCACACCACGCCCCACAAATATCTGTCCAGCCTGCGCCTGCAGGCCGCAGCAGACATCCTGCGCACGGGCACCAGCCGCAGCGTCACGGAGATTTCCCGCATGTGCGGCTATCACGATCCGCTGTACTTCTCCCGCATGTTCAAAAAGCGCTATGGGGTTTCCCCCCGGGAATACACCCGTCAGCCAAAGGACGACGCCGGCAATGCCTGAGCCCGTCCATCAGCCGCCGTTTCACCGGCGGCTCAGCGTATCGACAAAGTGCTTTAGGCACTTTGTCGAGGTTTTGCACTCACTCACTGGTCGAACGACAAGTCGTTCTCCCGGCCGTTCGTTCGTGTAAGGAAGCTTTTCCTAACGGAAAAGCGCGAAAATCGCCGCGCATGTCGCCGATTTTCGATCTAAAGTCGA
>JAFQIB010000068.1 GCA_017397765.1 Clostridia bacterium
AGGCGCAAGCCTTGAAAGATTACCGGTGGTAATGACGGAGAGGTCCCACCTGTTCCCATACCGAACACAGCAGTTAAGCTCTCCAGTGCCGAAAGTACTTGGCTGGACACGGCCCGGGAGGATAGGTCGCTGCCGGTTCCCCTTTATTCCTCAGTAGCTCAATGGCAGAGCACCCGGCTGTTAACCGGGTTGTTGTAGGTTCGAGCCCTACCTGGGGAGCGTAAAGCCGATCGCATTAGCGGTCGGTTTTTTCGTTGCGTGCAAAAGAAAAGTATGTTAGTATATTGAGGGGAAGGAGGAATCGCATGCAACGGTCAGAAATGCGAAACAGCATTGTCTATATGATTTGTATGGCAGGCGTAATCGTGATCATCCTGTACTATGTTGTACCCTTGGCAGCTGCCCGTTTCTTCCCGCCCAAAGATCACTATACCTCTGTACACCCTGCCAGCACGCTGCCGCCGATGATTGGACTGGCCCCTGATTCTGTGTTCAATGTGGGCGATGTAAAGCAGCTGGATGCATTCCCGGGCATTGGTGAAGTGCTGTCCCAAAGAATGATTGATACACGGGAGGAAATCGACGGCTATCGCCTGCCGGAGGATTTGATGCTCGTCAAAGGGATTGGCCCCAAAACATTTGAAAAGATGATGGATGTATATGAGGAGCCTTTGGTGGTTCTTCCGGAGCTTTCCGAGTGATACTTGCAGACGACTAGGCATCAATGGCGGTTTCTGGTCAACTAATGTTTTCGATACAAAAGGTCGCGTAGGTGAAACAGATGATATTCTATCAGGATGAAAAAATATTAATTCGCAATATGGAGGAAGCAGACGCACAGGTATTTGTCGATGAATATACGGCCCAGGGCTGGCATGATGAAGTCGATGGATATCTGAAAAGATTGAAGGATCAGGCGGAGGGAAAATGTGTGGCGCTGACGGCGGTATATCAAGGTCAGCTTGCCGGTGGCCTGTATGTGTATCTTCATGCACAGGATGGCCCGTTCAGGGGAATGGGATATCCTGAGATCGTGGATTTCAATGTGCTGAAGAAGTATCAGCGGATGGGCATAGGCAATCGGCTGATGGATGTGGCTGAGCAAATAGCGGCACAATATTCGGATACTGTTTGCCTTGGCGTGGGCTTGTGTGATGCTTACGGCAGTGCGCAGCGGATGTATGTCAAGCGCGGCTATATCCCGGACGGATCTGGGATTTGGTATCGGGACAAGCAATGCATCCAATATGAAACCGTCTGTACGGTTGATGACGATCTGCTGCTGTTTCTGTCAAAAAAGCTGCGGGATTGAGCAGCTGATTTGATTCATATCAAGAATGATATGATTAATACGCGCACACGGGCCGGTTGCTGGAGAATGATTGGGCGGTGTGCTCTTTTGATGTGAATGTCATGTAGGCAAAAGCTGAGGGCTGCAATGAAATTCAATGGTGGATATCAGATTTTTGCTTGACAGCAGTACATAATGGTGCTACAATAACTGAGTCCGGTGGTAATGACGAAGAGGTTCCACCTGTTCCCATCCCGAACACAGCAGTTAAGCTCTTCTGTGCCGAAAGTACTTGGCTGGACACGGCCCGGGAGGATAGGTCGCTGCCGGACGCATATTCCTCAGTAGCTCAATGGCAGAGCACCCGGCTGTTAACCGGGTTGTTGTAGGTTCGAGCCCTACCTGGGGAGCGCATGCCGATCGCTTTAGCGGTCGGCTTTTTCGTATAAAAAAAGCCCTCCGGCAGGAGAGCTCATGGAAGCTTTGGGGCGGGATATCGACGGATCAGAGATACCATTCCTTCGGGATGTCCTGAATGCCAATGCATACATCCTTGTCGGCGTGCGCCCAGATGCGCATAACGGTGTCAGTCATTTTGCGGCAGTCACAGCCGTAGACAAGCGCGTTGCCCAGCCAGCCGTACTGCACTGCACCGGTCACATCCAGGGCCTGCTTGTAATTGCGATAGTATTCCGACAGGCCGCAGCTGATCCCTTCGGTGGCATGAGGATGGAAATCCTCGGTGGCGTAGGTGTTGCCGTCTGCATCGCTGATGGTGACCGAGAAGCCCTTTGGCGCCAGGCGGTTGGGACGGTCAATCCGCTCGTCAACTGCGTGCAGATAAGTGTTCCGCTCATGCCCCACGCCAACCAGCAGCACCTTGCCGTTCAGCTCATACAGACGACTCAGGGCGCCGCCCATGGGGGCAGGGGTCGTGGCAAGCTCCTCGCCCTTGACATATTCCGTTGCGCCCTTGCCGAAAACGGCCATGGAGTGGGTCGGGTGCAGGGAGCGCACCGCATCCGGGCGGAAGGCGGCAACTTTGGCAAGTGTGCCGATGCAGGGGATGGTGGTACGTACGTCAAAATGCGGATTGGCGGCATTCACGTTGGCCCAGGTGTGGGTGGGGATCAACAGCAGGCCATCGCACAGGTATTCCTTGAGGGCGTCGATCAGGCCGTCTGCACCGCCTTGGATGGGGCCGACCTCACGCAGGGCAGAATGGATCGTTACCACGTCGTTGCGGCTGATCCCAAAGGATTCAAGCAGGGTGAAAACATCGCTGCGGGTAATCATTGTGTTCTCCTTTATGGTATCTTTGTTGGCGTGTATCAATCATTCGTGCCGGGCTGCGGGAAATCCTGCCGGTGAAGAAAATTTGCATCCGGACGTGTCGCATGGTATAATAAAAGCAACGAACAGAAGAGGTGAGATGCATGCCCTGGAATACCTGTTACCCCCGTCCGCAACTCAAAAGAGACAGCTTTTTGCCGCTGCTGAACGGCTGGCAGCTGAATGGCAATCCGATCCAGCTGCCCTTCTGCCCGGAAAGCCTGCTCAGCGGCTATGAGGGCGTGCTGGGCGATACCATGACCTATGAGACGACCTTCACCCTGCCGGAGGGCTTTGTGCCGGAGCAGGGGGCTGTCCTGCTGCATTTTGGCGCGGTGGATCAGATCGCGGAGGTGTTCGTCAATGGACGCCCTGTGTTCCGTCATGAGGGCGGTTATCTGCCCTTTGAGGGGGAAATCACCCAGGCGCTGCTGCCGGGGGAGAATCACCTGACGGTTTGCGTGATCGATATGCTGGATCATGATTACCCCTATGGCAAGCAGAAAAAGAAGCGCGGCGGCATGTGGTATACGCCGGTCACCGGGATCTGGCAGACGGTATGGCTGGAGGCCGTGCCCCGGCAGTACATCAGGGCGCTGGTGATCAAGCCTGACCTGACGGGCGCGGAGGTTCAGGTGTGCGGGGCTGAAGGGTGCAGCACGCTCACGGTAGCCTTTGGGGGCGAGATCGTTGCCCGGGCAGAAGCGATGGGTGAACAGCCCTGCCGGATCATTATCCCTGCTGATGCTCGTCGTCTGTGGACGCCGGACACCCCCCATCTCTACGACTTGACAGTCACCATGGGCGGTGACAAGGTACAGAGCTATTTTGCCCTGCGCACGATGGAGATACGGCCGGATGAGCGGGGGATCAGCCGCCTGTACCTGAACGGGAAGCCCATATTCCTCAACGGCGTTCTGGATCAGGGGTATTTTACCGACGGGCACTATCTCCCCGGCGATCCCAAGGAATACGAGCGGGACGTGCTGCGGATGAAGGCGCTGGGCTTCAACATGCTGCGCAAGCATATCAAGGTGGAGCCCCAGGCCTTCTATGAGGCCTGCGATCGGCTGGGCATGCTGGTGGTGCAGGATATGGTGAACAACGGCGGCTACAACTATCTGTTTGATACCGTCCTGCCTACCATCGGATTTCAGTGGCGGCCCAACTGGCCCGTCAGCAAGCGCCGCAAGGAGATCTTCGAGACCTGTTCCCGGGATACGATCCGCCATCTTCACAACCATCCCTGCGTGATCGGGTATACCATCTTCAATGAGGGCTGGGGACAGTTCGACGGCGACCGGGTGTATCGGGTGCTGAAGGCCCTGGATCCCAGCAGGTTCTATGATACGGCGTCGGGCTGGTTCATTCCCAAAGAAACCGACGTGGACTCCAAGCATGTCTACTTCCGCAACAAGCGGCTCAAGCCGGGAAAGCGGCCCCTGTTCCTCTCGGAATGCGGCGGCTATGGCCGGAAGATCGAGGGCCATCTGTGGAACCCTGCCAACGAATACGGCTATGGCAAGACTGACACCGAGGCGCAGCTGACGGAAGCAATTGGCCGGATGTACGCGGAAATGGTGACCCCGGCCATTCCTGGCGGCCTGTGCGGCGTGGTGTACACCCAGCTTTCCGACGTGGAGGATGAGATCAACGGCCTGTACACCTATGACCGGCGGGTCTGCAAGGTGGATGCAGCGAAGATGCGGGAGATTCTGCGGGCGGCGGAGGATATTCTGAGCAGGGCGGCGGAGTGAGTCGAAGGTTGACAGGCGTGGGCTGCCGTGCTATACTGTGTACAATTCTTGAAGGAGGTGATCGGTATGTTTGCAATTTCTACCCGGCACGGAGCAATCTGCCGTTCACTTTGCGCGGAATAACGCAGCCTTCCTTCATCGTGAATGCAGAAATACGAGCATGCTTCGGCTTCCGGGGCATGCTTTTTTGCTGCGATGAAAGGAAGAAAATGATGAAGTACATCACCCAATACACCACCGATTTCAGCGACACTGCCTTCCAGGCTGCCTTCCGCGTCTACTTTGGGGAGCTGGGCTGCCGCGTCACCAACTGGGACGGTCTCTTTGCCGCCATGAGTGAGACGGGCCGCGAGTACACCTGGACCAACCGGGATCATACGGGCCGCATGACCCGTTTTGTCAGCGGCGTTGACGCGGAGGAACGCGATCATGCGTTTACCCTTCGGGACGAAACCGGCAGTGTGGTCGGTTTTATCCAGTTCACCGCAATGCACCTGGACAGCTGGTTCTTCAATGCGAAATGCGGCTTTATCCGGGAATTCTGGATGCGGGCTGACCTGCGCCGTCAGGGACATGGCAGCGCATTGCTGCATCTGGCGGAGGATTGGCTGCGGGAGCAGGGGTGCCTGTGCGTCCTCCTGACCACGGTCACCGCACCGGGCTTCTATTGCAAGCACGGCTATACGCATCAAGCGGGCATCGAAGCCCGAAATCAGGAAGCTGTGTTCACCAAAATGCTGACAGAATAAAAGGAGGGGGGAATTTCCCCCTCCCTTTGCTTATTCAAAGAAACTGGCTGCTTCCGGGCACTTCTCAATGACCTCTTCTTTAGTCAGGATGCGATAGTGCTCGTACATGAATTCCGGCACGCAGACGCAGGAGCAAAGCATGGCCCCCTCTGCGCCATTGACCGGTCTTGCCCCGAAGGTCACGCCGGCGGGCATCAGTACGCAGGGCTGCGCGCCTTCGCCCATGCCCATGCGCTCCACCTTCAGCGCGCCGTCCGGCCCATAGGACCACAGCTCGATATCCGGCCCGGCATGCCAGAGCCAGTATTCATCTGCATCCAGCACATGGAAGTCAGAGACCTCATCGGCATTGAGCAGGTAATAGATCACGCCGTGGGCGGGCCTGGGGCCGCTGCGGTCAAAGCCTTCTCTGTACAGCTCCCGGAAAGCGCCGCCCTCCACATGGGGCGCAAGGTCAAAACGGCGGATAAGTTCTTCAGCGGTATAGTACATATAGTCAGCCTCCCTTTCTTCTATTGTACTCCATTTGCTGCCCTTGTGCAAGGTGAAAAGATGTGATATAATGCACGGGTAATCAAGCATTCAGGAGGCCCGTTATGCTGCGCAAGATCGCATCCTTCACCATCAATCACGATACGCTGACTCCCGGTATGTACATCTCCCGCGTGGACGGAGACTGCATCACCTATGACCTGCGCTGCAAGTGGCCCAATCAGGGGGATTATCTGGCGCAGGCCCCCCTGCATACCATTGAGCATTTGGTGGCAACCTACGTCCGGTCTTCTGACTGGTCGGATCAGGTCATCTACTTCGGCCCCATGGGCTGCCGCACCGGCTTCTATCTCATCCTGCGCGAAGCTGTGAGCCGTCAGCAGGCCATTGATCTGGTGAAGGCTGCCTTTGCCTTCGCGGCGGATTTCGAGGGAGAGATCCCCGGCGCAAAGCAGATCGAATGCGGCAACTATCTGGAGCATGATCTTCCCGGCGCCAAGGCGGAGGCTGCGGCCTACGTCCGGGTGCTGGAGAACGTTACGCCGGAAACGATGGTGTACCCGGAATAACTCAAATGACGTGAGCCCGATGGGGTGGAGGGGGAGATCGGAAAGCCCCCTCCTCGTCTTTACAAAGACGAATGCTGTTCCGCGACAAGAAGGATTAGGGAAACACATGAAGATCGCTTTTATCGGTGACCTCCACGGCAACTATGTCGCTACCCAGGCCATGGAGAAGGAGCTCCGCCGCATCGGCGTGGAGGATATCTGGTTTCTGGGCGATGCAGTGGGCAAGGGCCCGCAGAATGCCCAGACCTGCGACTGGGTGCGCGCCAACTGCACCGTGTGCATCGGCGGCAACTGGGATTACGGCATCGGCGGCAAGGAATTTGCTGAGGACGGCTATTTCTGGGATCAGCTGGGGCCGGAGCGCATGGAATGGCTGCGCACGCTGCCCAGTGAGACCGACTGCTGGATCAGCGGCGTGCATTTCCGCCTGTTCCACGGTCGCCCTGTAACCCCGCTCATCAGTGTGCAGGAGGATAAGGCAGTGTTTGCCGAGGCCTTCCGCGCCAACGGCGAAACCTATACCGGCATCATTTTTGCCGACAGTCACCGCCCCTTTGTGCGCACGCTGAACGACGGCTATGCCCTCAACACCGGCAGCGTGGGCAACAGCATGGGCGTGCCCAAGGCCCATTGCCTCATCATCGACGGCGAACTGGGCAGCCGGGAGCCGGGCGTACTGACGATGACCATCCTGTCCGTCCCCTATGACAATGAGGCGGCGGCAGCATTGGCCCGGCAGGACGAGAAGCTGCCCCACCGGGAGAGCTTCATCACCGAGGTGCTGACAGGGGTGTATTCCCGCTGAACAGGAGGTGCGATGCCCATGCCGGATCGGCAGTCCCTCTCCGCGTACACCGGGAATACCCTGTACATTTCTGATCTGGATGGTACGCTCCTGCGTTCCGATCAGCGCACCTCCGCCTATACCAACGAGGTGATCAACCGCCTGGTCGGGGAGGGGATGATCTTCTCCTATGCCACGGCCCGTTCCTTTCATACTGCACAGAAAGCGACCCAGGGGCTGAAGGCAAAAATGCCTCTGATCGTCTACAACGGTGCGTTTATCATTGACAATGTGACGCAGAAGCCGCTGCTTGCCAATCTGTTCAGCGAGGAGGAAGCGGCAGAGATCCTGCATGTTCTGCTGGCTGCGGGGGTCAATCCGATTGTTTATTGCCTGGATGACAGGGAGCGGTTTGTCTACAACAGCACCCGCATCAATGCAGAAACGCGGGCTTTTGTGGCCTCCCGAAAGTGGGACAGCCGGGATACGCCGGTGGATCAGGATGAGGCGCTGTTCCGCAGGGGAACCTTCTACTTCACCTGCATTGATGCCGAGGCGAAGCTTGCGCCGTTGCATGCCAGGTACCGTGACCGCTTCACCTGTGTGTTCAGCAGGGATATATATACCGGGGCGCAGTGGCTGGAGATCATGCCCAAGGCTGCCACAAAAGCGCATGCGGCGAGGCAGCTGGCAAAGCTGATGGGCTGCAGCAGAATCGTGGCCTTTGGGGACGCCGTGAATGATTTGCCTCTGTTTGAGGCGGCTGACGAGTGCTATGCGGTAGCCAATGCAGCACAGGCGCTGAAGGCCCGGGCAACCGCTGTGATTGCCGGTAATGATGAGGACGGCGTGGCCCACTGGCTGGCTTTGAACTGGAAATAAACGAGAACGCGAAAAGCCCATCGGCGGTTCATGCCGATGGGCTCAGCGTGTCGAAAAGTGCTTTTGGCACTTTTCGAGGATTTGCACTCACTCACTGGTCGTTCGGCCATCACCGGGGCAAGCCCGGCGCTGGCTACGCTCGGCAAATGCAAGCATTTGCTCTCGCTAGTCGGTGCAAGCGCCTCCCTCATGCAAGCAGCCCTCCCGGCCGTTCATTTGTGTAAGGAAGCGATTTTGCAACGCGTTATTATGTAGAGGAAGGTTTACCCCTCCTCGTCATGAGTCGCGGGAAATACAAGTAATTCAAGCAGTTATGGCTTGAAGGGAAACCTTCAAGTACA
>JAFQIB010000069.1 GCA_017397765.1 Clostridia bacterium
AACGTTTACCCATCATTTTCGCCTTCGGCGAAGTCCCCACAGGGGACACATGATGCGCAAACGCCCTCTGGACTCCCCCCGCCCCCACATAGTAGTCTTTAGGTGGAGTTGTACTCCCCACATGGGCCTCGCGGGGGCGTACCATTTCTTGATTTTTCCTTTGTTTGTTGGTGCGTCGCTCGCCTGAACGGTCTCGCGACGCTACCGGAACAACGGGCTTCTCTGCTGCTCGTTCCGTATTGTTGCAAGAAAACCGGCCAAAAGGCTCCCTCTCGAGGCGCGACGCGTTAAGAAAACATGCCAGTGGCATGTTTTTAGCCAAAGTGGGGAGCAATCTATGATTGCGACTCGGACAGCTGGATTCGCGAGGGCTTGAAAAGCCGTGAGCGAAGACTGAGGGAGTTCTTGAGCCGCTGTTCACACCAGCCGCAAAGATCCCTGCTGCCAACATCTTTTCCCCCTCACAAATTCCAGTTTGTCAACCTATCAAACGCTGAGTATCTGCCAAACACAAAGAGCGCACTGCCGCATTTCCCCTGTGGGCAAGCGGGTGCGCTCTTTGTGTGTTAAGTATGGTAGTAAAGGGGCCATCTGCTCACTGCGCATGATCCTTCAGCAAATACCGCCATTTGATGTACCCATCCAGATTGCCGTATTCGCTGACGGTGATCTGTTCCATGCCCAGCTTGTCCATGCAGGCCAGGAGGATACAGATGCCGTGGACAATGATGTCTGCGCGGTTGGGCTGCAATCCGGGGAGGGACTTGCGCGCTTCGATGGGCATGTCCGCCAGCTCAGCGGCCAGGCGGCGGACGTCGCTGCGCCGCAGCACGGTGCCGTGCATGTTTGTGCGATCCGTCCAGGGGACGCCCCGGACGATGGCGGCCAGGGTGGTGAAGGTGCCGCCGGTGCCGCGCCAGGCTGCAGGCTGCTGGGGCAGCGGATGGCGGCGCAGCGCTTCCTCCAGCACGATGGCGGCGGCCGCCTGGGCTGCAGGCAGATCCTGCCGGCTGTGGATATCGGTCATGCCGGCCAGACGCACGGCGCCGATCTGACAGGAGAAGCCCAGCTGCACGGTCATGCCGGCGCCCACAATGATCTCCGTGGAGCCGCCGCCTATGTCGATCACACCGGAATCCCCGCCGTCCGTTGCGCCGAAAAAGGACAGGGCTGCTTCGGTCTCGCCGGAGCAGATCTCCAGGGTCAGTCCGGTCTCCCGGAGGAGCAGGGCGGAAAAATCCGCCTGATTGGCAGCGTCCCGGGTGGCACTGGTGGCAAAGAGGTGGATGGCCTCCGCGCCGTCGCGACGGGCGGATTCCGCCATGGTCTTCACCGCAGCGCAGGACTTTGCCATCGCTTCGGCGGACAGATTCCGTTCTTCGTCCAGTCCGGCAAAAAGCCGCGTCCCCGCCCGATCCCGGCGCAGACGGCGCAGCTCGCCGTCCGCCGTTTCACACAGGAGCATCCTGACAGAATTAGAACCGATCCCGATGACTGCTGCCTTCATCCGCATCTCCTCCAGCGTATCAAAAAGGGCCTTTGCCGCACGCAAAGACCCGCGTTAATCACGCATTTCGTCCATGATGATCCGGTATTCTTCTTCGGTGTAGCCCTTGAGCAGCTCGGGGTTCTCAAAGGCAAAAATGATCTCGCCGCTGCGGATGAAGCCGTAGTTCTCCCGGGCGGCGTTCTCCACATAGCCCTCCGAGCCCACGCGGGCAAGCTCCAGCTGGAGATCGGCATAATCCATCTCCATCACATTGACCTTCATCTGCAGCGTGGTATCCTGCACCTTCAGCCGGGCGATATCCGCCCGCACCCAGTACAAAGCCGCAACAAAGAGGATCACCAGCAGCACGGCGGCCAGCGCCATGCCGCGCCAGCTGATATAGCGGCGGTCACGATCCATCCGGGCCATGCGGTTCCCCTCCCTCTGCGATGACGGCAAATTTGGTATCATAACAATTCTGCAGGGAGGGCCGCCATTCCTGCCGGCGATGCAGAAAAGTTTTTATGGGGCGGGCGTCCGGCGGCGCAGACAGGCGGCAAGCCACCGCACCCCCGGCGCGATCCCGGCCTGATACAGCGCAGCGCCCACGCACAGCCCCAGCAGCCCGTACAGCCGGAGTCCGCCGCCGCTGTGCAGCAGAATCTGCCCCAGCGCCGCCGTCAGCCCCAGCACGCACAGGAGATCAGCCGCCATCCCGGCCCGGCGGTGCCTGCTGAAAACAAGGCCAGAGAGCTGCACGCCCAGCGCCAGGGCGGCGCCGCAAAGCGTCATGAGCAGAAAGGTCCGTCCCTGTCCGGCTTGCGCAAAGAGCACCTCCAGCGTCATCCCAGCGCCCGGCGCAGGAAGCTGCCCCGCCGTCTGGGCGCGCCGCCGTCGTACAGCATGCCGTCGATCGCGCCGTCCACCAGCAGCCGACCCTCCGTCAGCTGCAGGCTGGAGACGTGCAGCCCGCTGCCGGTAAGCGTGAGCCGTCCGCCGTGGGTGTGCAGGACGATCTCGCTTTCATCGAAGCGCTCCACATCGGTGACGCCGGTGAGGATGGCCTTTTCCCGCCGGTCCAGGCTGACCCCATACTCCTTTTCGGGTGACTGATTCATCCCGATCCCCCCCTTTGCAAAAGCCTATGCGGCGTTACCGGGGGTTATACCGGCGGCTCCAGTATTCGCCGTATTCCACGCCGTTCTCGCCGATGAGGGGCTCCTTGCAGGGCATAAAGCCGTGCAGCACCAGCGCGACCCGCCGCTGCTCCATGAAGCGCATGGCCTTGGTGAGGATGCGGGCGCAGCCGAACAGCTCGTGCATGGCGGGCAGGATGGTGCGGAGGATCTCGTCGATATCGTTGGAGAACTCGAAGCTGCTGATCAGATCCAGCCGCAGCACGCCCTCTCCCTGCCCGTCCTTGCCATCATCCCGGCGGAACATCTCCACCGTACCCACGGGCTTCTGATCGCACAGGATCGTCCAGCGGACAAAGTGCCGCTGCTCATAGGACCAGAGCCACATGCGGATGCATGCCTCCATCTCCTGCAGGGTGGAATAGCGGAAATCGCTGTGGCAATTGTCGCAGTTGAAATAGTGCTGCGCCTGCCTGCAGCTGTACACCTTGAGCAGACCGGGCGCATCCTCCATGCGGACGAGCCGCAGGGTGAAGTGGGGGGAGACGAAGGTGGGGCAGCTTTCATAGACGTTCATGATATACCTCCAATCGGGGACGATCCGGACGGAACCGAAAAGATAAAGGCGAATAAATGTTCTTATTCGACGCGAAATGCCATATTCCTGCTTTTGTGCGAACAAAAATTCGTATAAAATAAAAAGGCCGATGCGGCCCTGCGTGTCTTGTCAAAACAAAGAGCGGCGCAGCCGTGCTGCGCCGCTCAGACTGTCAAAAAACCTGCGGGAGGTGTCGGAGGGCCCGCAGGCCCTCTGACTGTCATCGTATCCGGGGGCTTTGCCGCCGGGGCGGGGCGTTTTCCCCCTCGACCATCACACAGCCAACGCTGTGTGATGGCTACGCTCGGTCAACGGAACCGTTGACCGAGCTAGTCGGAATGAAGTCCTCCCTCGAACTGCCGAAAACATTCCTTACACGGAGGAGCGGCCAGGAGGGCCTTTCAGGCCCGACTAGCGACGGAGTGCAATCCTCGAAAAAGTGCCTAAAGCACTTTGTCGATACACAGAGCGGCGCAGCCATGCTGCGCCGCCCCTGTGTTATTATTTCAGGATGGATACCGCCGCGGAGATGGTCTTTTCCATTGCCTCCCGGCCGTACTTGTCCACCTCTGCCTTGTTCTTTTCCCCGTGGGTCAGGCAGCCGGCGCCGTTGATGCAGCCGCCCAGGCAGGCCATGCCCTCGATGAAGTTGCCGCCCAGGATCTTGGGGTTCTTGGACAGCTTCAGCAGCGCCATGCGGCATTCCTCAATGCCGCTGCACACCACCGGCTTGGCCTCAAAGTCGATGTTCTGCTCCTTGAGCGCCTGCGCCACAGCCTCGCTCAGGCCGCCGGAGCGGGCAAAGATGCGGCCGAAATAGGAGGCGTTGTCCAGCACGTCCTCCGGCAGCTCGGAGATTTCCATGTCCTTGCTGTCAAAGAGGGCCTGCAGCTCCTCAAAGGTCAGCACCGCATCCACATATTCCTTCACGCCCTCCAGCTGACGCTCCGCCTTCTTGGCCGTGCAGGGGCCGACAAAGACCACCTTTGCCGTCGGGTCCGTGGACTTGATATACTTCGCCAGCGCTGCCATGGGTGAGAGGTTGTGGCTGACAAAGGGCGTCAGCTCCGGGAAAGCCGTCTTGATATAGCGTACAAAGGCCGGACAGCAGGAGGAGGTCAGCACGCCCTTCTCCACCAGCTCCTGGGATTCGGACATGGCCACCATATCCGCGCCCAGGGCGGCTTCGATCACCGTATGGAAGCCCAGCTGCTTCATGCCGGTGATGGCCTGGCCGACCTTGGCATGGCTGAACTGGCTGGAGAACGCCGGCGCCACGATGGCGTACACCTTATAGGCCTGGTTGCCCTCGCTGCGGTTGATGATGTCGATCACATCCATGATGTAGCTCTTGTCGCTGATGGCGCCGAAGGGGCACTGATACACGCAGGCGCCGCACTGGATGCACTTCTCGTCGTCAATGGCAGCCGCGCCGTCCGCGCTGATCTCGATCGCCTTGACCTTGCAGGCGTTCTGGCAGGGGCGCTTTCGGTTCACGATGGCGCCGAAGGGGCAGACCTTGGCGCACTGGCCGCACTCCACGCACTTCGTCTTGTCGATATGCGCCACATGGTTGTGGTCGAAGGAGATGGCCTTGCGCTTGCACACGTCCTCGCAGCGGTTGGCCAGGCAGCCGCGGCAGCTGCCCGTCACCTCATAGCCGGCGGCAGGGCACTCGTCGCAGGCGATCTCAATCACCTCGATGATGTTGGGATTGCTCTTGTCGCCGCCCATGGCCAGCTTCACGCGCTCGCCGAGGATGGCGCGCTCCTTATACACGCAGCAGCGCATCGTGGGCACCTTGCCGGGCACGATTGCCTTGGGAATGTCCAACACCTCCTCGGCAGTCAGACCGTCCCAGGCGCGCCGGGCTACCTCACGCAGCACCTTGTATTTCAGATACTGTACCTTCGTGTCGAACTTTCTCATATTCATCCCCCTTAGAAGTAACTCACCTTGATGCGCTTGCCCATTTCCTTCAGGCACTTGGACAGCTCCTCCACCAGGTTCATCTTGATGTTGAAGTTGATGGGCAGATCCGGGTTCTGATGGGCCGGATTGATGGCGCGGCCCACATAGAAGTTGATATCCGTCGCCTCTTCAAAGAGCAGCCGGCTGATCTGGGACGCGCCGTCCCGCTTGAAGCTCCAGTGCTCGTAGAATTTGTTCTCCCCCAGATAATCCTTGGCGTATTCCACCACCTTGTTGATGGTGATGACGCCCTCTGTCACCAGGTCCACGCCCTCCAGCTCCGCCGTGGGCGGCAGGTCGGAGGAAAAATCCAGGTTGGGCCTGAGCGGCTTGCCCAGATACTTCGCGGCAATGGAGGAGGTGGTGCCGCCGCAGACGATGTGCTTGCCTGCCTTGGAGAAGAACAGGGACATCATCCGATCCGCATCATCCCGGTTGAAGGGCGGGCCGAAGAGCAGATTCATCGGCTCGCGCTTGCGGATGCGCACCACGCAGGCAGTGGCGTCGTCACCCGGCGCATGGCCGTAGAGCTTGTCGCACTCGTCCACCAGCATGGTGGCCAGGGTCTTGGCTGTATAGCCCACCGGCGCGAGGGTCTCCATGAAATCGACGATGTCCTCCCGCTTCCAGCCGAAGTTGTAGGCCATGCCGATGCCCGCATGGGGACAGCCGTCGCTCATGGCGATGAAATGGTCGTTCTCCTTCAGGCTGATGACCGATTTGAGGATCTTCTTGCCCCCGATGTTCATCTCGATCCGGGGATACTCGTAGTTCTTTTCGTCCCGGATGAGGATCACCTGGGGATTGTCATACTGGATGATCTCCGCCGTCTCATTATCCTTGAGGTGGATGATGGTGAAGGTGGAGTAGGCCACGCCGCGCACCGAGCAGACCGGCAGCGTGGCGGCGATGGTGGCCACGCACTCCTCCAGCGGCAGGCCCTCGGCCAGCATGGTGGAGATGATCTTGGAGGTCAGCGTGGACAGGATGCTTGCCTTGACGCCGCTGCCCAGGCCGTCGGACAGCACCAGCACCGTTGAATTCTCATCCGGCTCGACGATGTCCACATGATCGCCGCACAGGTGCTCGCCCACATGGTTGATGCTCTTGTAGCCGATATCTGCACACAGGTCATTCATTGATGATCGACTCCTTCAGCTTCGCCAGCGCGATCTTGGTCTCCGCCGCAGTCTCGCCCAGGAGGGACGCGATCTCCTGCACGATGCGCATCTGCTTTTCCACCACCCGGTCGGCGACCTCGATGGTCTTCTGGCTGATGTCCTCCTTGCGCTCGCGAGCAATTTCCTCCTCCGTCACATCGCGCATGATGCCGATGAGCAGCCGGGAATCCCGGTCATACATGACCGTCATATCCACATAGCGCTTGTATTCGGCCAGATAGGTGCGCTGGCTGAGGACGTTGCGGCGGCTGTTGAGCACGTTCGCGAAGACCTCCGGCTCCAGGATACGGGCCACATGGGAGCCCATCACGTCGGAGGCGGAGCGGATATTCATCAGCCGGCGGGCCGCGCCGTTGATCTGCTGGACCTCCAGCTGCTCGTTGAGCACGATCAGGCCGTTGGGGGTGTTCTCCACGATGGTATCGGAGAAGCTCTCCGCCTTGTCCTTCAGGTAGGGCAGGCACATCGAAATCTCCGCCTTGCCCTGGATGATGGCCACGGCCTTCTCCCGGCAGGTGTTGTAGCCGCAGGAGCCGCAGTTGAGCTCCTGATCGGGGCGGAACTTGCCCATCTGGCGCAGCACGCTGCAGATCTCCGTCTCCGTGGGCAGGGGCAGCTTGCGGGCGATGCCGCTGAAGCCCTTCTTCATTTCCAGGGGATGGGGCTGCTGGACCGCAAAGTCCTTCTCGCCCGCGTAATCGGCCACCGCCACATAGTCCTGGATGCGGGAGTGATTGTACTTCTCCATCACCGGGCCGCCCACGCAGCTGCCCACGCAGGCGCTCATTTCAATAAAGCACTTGTGGACCTTGCCGTTGACGATCTCCTCCAGCGCGGCCTTGCAGTTATCCACGCCGTCCAGCGCCAGATAGGTGAAGCCCGGCGCCTCCTGGGCCATGGTCTTGAGGATGCCGCCGGTGGTGGGGAAGAAGCGGGCGCGGCTGTTCTCGTCCTCGTCCATTTCCTTCTCCAGCTCGATCTCCTCCGCCTTCAGCCAGCGGGTCAGCTCCTCGAAGGTCAGCACCGCATCCACGATGCCGGCGTAATGCTCCGCCTCGTCCTTCTTAGCCACGCAGGGGCCGATAAAGACCGTCTTGGCATTGGGGACGCGCTTCTTGATGTCCAGGCAGTGGGCCTGCATGGGCGAAACCACGTCCGCCAGATACTCCAGTGCGGCGGGATAATACTTCTGGATCAGCAGATTGATGGAATGGCAGCAGGAGGTGATGATGATGTCCCGCGCCTCCTCCTTCAGCATCCGCTCATACTCGGTTTTGACCATGGTGGCGCCCACGGCGGTCTCCTCCACCTGGGCAAACCCGAGCTTTTTCAGGGCTCTGGTCATCGCGCCGATGCCAACGCCGGGATAATTGGCCACAAAGGAGGGGGCCAGGCTGACGTAGACCGGATCACCGCTCTGCAGCAGCACGCGGGCCTTCTCCGTCTCGTCCACGATCTCCTTGGCGTTCTGCGGGCAGACCACGAAGCACTGGCCGCAGAGGATGCACTCGTTGTTGATGATGTGTGCCTGATTCCCGGAGAAGCGGATCGCCTTGACCGGGCAGTGCCGGATGCACTTGTAGCAGTTTTTGCAGTTGGACTTCTTCAGTGTCAGACAGGTCATCGTCCGTTACTTCCTTTCCCCTTCGAGCCGGGCCAGCACATGCTCTTTGAAGAACGCCGGGAAGCCCTCCCGGGTCACGCCGGTATGCACGGTATCGTCCACCTGGATGGTGACGCCCACCCGGTTGCACTTGCCGATGCAGAAGCTGCCGGCCAGCGTCACGTCCTTCTCCAGATGATGCTCGGCCACGGCGGCCTGCAGCAGCTCCACCAGCTCCTGCGAGCCCTTGATGTGGCAGGAGCTGCCCACGCAAATCTGAATGATCATGCCTTACACCTTTTCCTTCACGTTCTTCTGGAAGAAGTCAGTGACCGTCTCGGGGGTCACGGAGAAGAACTCGCCGTCCACCGTCACGCAGACGCCCTGCTGGCAGTTGCCCATGCAGAAGGTGCCGCCCAGCTCGACCTTTTCGCCCAGCTGATTGTCGGCGATCAGATGCTGGAGCTGCTCCACCACCTGACGGGAACCCTTGATGTGGCAGGAGCTGCCGATACAAACCGTGATCTTCATGCTTTTGTCCTCCTTATTATCTCTGCCCGGCCGCGCCGCAGCAGCTTGAAACAGCTTACATCACAAAACGGATATGCCAGCCGGCGCAGCATCGCACCGGCTGGTAATTGATTTTTATTCGTAATCCACCACGTTGACCCAGGACAGGAGGAACTCGCGCTCCTTCTCATTGCCCTTCACAGACTGGGAGGCCGCCACGATGGGCATCCACTTCTGCACATACTGCTTGGCGGTGTCGCTCTTTTTGCAGAACAGATCCAGGTACTTCTTCGCCCCGTCGATATCGCCGTTCAGCCAGAAGAGCAGGTAGGTACGGGCCACATCCGCAGAGGCGTTGCCCTGCGTGGCATGGGACCAGTCCAGGATGTAGGGCGTACCGTCCTCGGTGATGATGATATTGGAGGGGTTGAAATCGCCGTGGCAGACCTTGTTGTGCTTGGGCATGCCCTCCAGGCGGGTGTGCAGCTCATACCGGGTGGTGGCGTCCAGGTCGGACATGCTGATCTTGCGATTCATCTTGTCCTTCAGCTTGCCCAGCATGGGGCAGGTATGGCGGTGCATATCCAGCTGGATATCCACCAGCAGCTCCAGATATTCATCCTTCTTCTCAGGATTCTCCTGCATCAGCTGCGCCAGGGTCTTGCCCTTGATGTATTCGGACACAATGGCCCACTTGCCGTCCACCATGGAGACTTCCTCAATGGCGGGGATATTCAGGCCGGTCTCCTCAATGCGGGCCTGGTTGAGCGCCTCATTGAGCACGTCCGCTTTGGAATAATCCTCGTTGAAGACCTTGATACAGCGGTCGCCGTCCCGGTAGATGGTCTTCTTGTTGCGCACTGCAATCACACGATCCAGCTTCATCGTCATAGCTTCCGTCTCCTTTCATCAGGCCTTTTTGCCGTAGTAGGCATTCAGATACATCTGCTTGATCTCGCTCATGAGCGGGTAGCGGGGGTTAGCGCCGGTGCACTGGTCGTCGAAGGCCTGCTCGACCATCTCGTCCAGATTGTTCAGGAAGACCTTCTCGTCGACGCCGTACTCGGCGATGGTGTCCTTGATTCCGACCTTGTGCTTCAGGTCGTTGATCATGGCGATCAGGCCCTCCAGCTTCTCCTCGTCGGTCTCGGCTTTCACGCCCAGGTAATCCGCCACCTCGGCGTAGCGGCTGAGAGTGTGGGGATGATCGTACTGGGAGAAGGTGCCCATCTTGGCGGGAGCTTCGGCGGCGTTGAATCGCAGGACCTCCTCGATCATCAGCGCGTTGGCAACGCCGTGGGGCAGATGGTGGAACGCCCCCAGCTTGTGGGCCATGGAGTGGCACACGCCCAGGAAGGCGTTGGCGAAGGCCATGCCGGCCATGGTGGCGGCGTTGGCCATCTTCTCGCGGGCTTCCACGTCCGTTGATCCGTTCTCGTAGGCGCGGGGCAGGTACTGGAAGATGGTCTTGAGCGCCTTCAGGGCCAGGCCGTCGGTGTAGTCGGTAGCCAGCATGGCGGCATAGGCCTCCAGCGCATGGGTGACCGCATCGATGCCGGAGGCAGCGGTCAGGCCCTTGGGCGCGGACATGTGGAAGTCGGTGTCGATGATGGCCATGTTGGGCAGCAGCTCATAGTCGGCCAGGGGGTACTTCACGCCGGACTTCTCGTCGGTGATGACGGCGAAGGGGGTCACCTCGGAGCCGGTGCCGGCGGAGGTGGGAATGGCGATGAAGTAAGCCTTCTCGCCCATCTTGGGGAAGGTATACACGCGCTTGCGGATGTCGATGAAGCGCATGGCCATGTCCATGAAGTCGGCTTCGGGATGCTCATACAGCACCCACATGATCTTGGCAGCATCCATCGCGGAGCCGCCGCCCAGGGCGATGATGGTATCGGGCTTGAAGGCCGCCATCTGGGCTGCGCCGTTCTTGGCGTTGAGCAGCGTGGGATCGGGCTGCACGTCGAAGAAGGTGGTGTGCACGATGCCCATCTCGTCCAGCTTGTCGGTGATGGGCTTGGTGTAGCCGTGCTCGTAGAGGAAGGTGTCGGTGACGATGAAGGCACGCTTCTTGCCCATCACATTCTTCAGCTCATCCAGCGCAACGGGCAGGCAGCCCTTCTTGATATACACCTTCTCAGGCGCACGGAACCACAGCATATTTTCCCTTCTTTCAGCGACCGTCTTGATATTCAGCAGATGCTTCACGCCCACGTTCTCGGAGACCGAGTTGCCGCCCCAGGAGCCGCAGCCCAGGGTTAGGGAGGGAGCCAGCTTGAAGTTGTACAGATCGCCGATGCCGCCGTGGGAGGCAGGGGTGTTGACCAGCACGCGGCAGGTCTTCATCCGGGCCGCGAAGGCGTCCAGCTTTTCGCGGGCGGTGATGGTGTTCAGATAGATGGAGGAGGTGTGGCCGTAGCCGCCGTCGGCAACCAGCTGGGCGGCCTTGTCCAGCGCATCCTCGAAGGACACAGCCTTGTACATCGCCAGCACAGGGGACAGCTTCTCATGGGCGAACTCCTCGCTCAATTCGACGCTCTCCACCTCGCCGATGAGGATCTTGGTACCTTCGGGCACCGTCACGCCGGACAGCTCCGCGATGCGGGTCGCCTTCTGGCCGACGATCTTCGCGTTCAGCGCGCCGTTGATGATAATGGTGTGGCGCACCTTGTTGGTCTCCTCGGGGTTGAGGAAGTAGCAGCCGCGGCGGGCAAATTCCGCTTTGACGGCCTCGTACTGGCTCTCCATGACGATCACGCTCTGCTCGGAAGCGCAGATCATGCCGTTATCGAAGGTTTTGGAGTGGATGATGGAGTTGACAGCCAGCAGGATATCCGCGCTGTCGTCGATAATGGCAGGGGTATTGCCTGCGCCTACGCCCAGAGCGGGCTTGCCGGAGGAATAGGCCGCCTTCACCATGCCGGGGCCGCCGGTAGCCAGGATGATGTCCGCCTCCCGCATGACGGTGTTGGTCATCTCCAGGGAGGGCACGTCGATCCAGTCGATAATATTCTCCGGCGCGCCGGCAGCCACCGCCGCCTCCAGCACCAGTTTGGCCGCGGCAATGGTGGAGTTCTTGGCGCGGGGGTGGGGGCTGATGATGATGGCGTTGCGGGTCTTCAGGGCGATCAGGCACTTGAAGATCGCGGTGGAGGTGGGGTTGGTGGTGGGGATGACGGCGGCGATGACGCCGATGGGCTCGGCAATCTTCTGGATGCCGTACGCCTTGTCCTC
>JAFQIB010000070.1 GCA_017397765.1 Clostridia bacterium
GCATTCCGAATTCCGAATTCCGAATTAACCAAATTGCTCCGAACGAGGAAAATCCCATGACTGCATACATACAATGCGGTTCCCCGCATTTTTCAAATTCGGAATGATGAATTCGGAATTCGGAATGAAGAATGGTGTGCCAGCACACCCCTACTTCCGCTGTTTCAGTAACTAAATTCCGCATTCCGAATTCCGAATTCCGAATTAACCAAATTGCTCCGAACGAGGAAAATCCCATGACTGCATACATACAATGCGGTTCCCCGCATTTTTCAAATTCGGAATGATGAATTCGGAATTCGGAATGAAGAATGGCGTGCCAGCACACCCCTACTTCCGCTGTTTCAGTAACTAAATTCCGCATTCCGAATTCCGAATTCCGAATTAACCAAATTGCTCCGAAGGAGGAAAATCCCATGGCTGCATACAAGCGTATTATCCTCAAGCTTTCCGGCGAGGCCCTCAAGTCCGGCAGCGAGCTGTTTGACTTTGATAAGGTCCGGGAGACTGCTGAAATGATCCGCCGCATCACGGAGATGGGCATTGAGGTCGGCATCGTGATTGGTGCGGGCAATATCTGGCGCGGCCGTCAGGGCCCCAGCGCCAATATGGATGCCGTCGTTGCAGATCAGATGGGCATGCTGGGCACGGTCATCAACTGCCTGTGCATGTCCGATGCGCTGCGCAAGGCCGGCGTGGACTGCGTGGTGCAGTCTGCGGTGGATATGGATCGCTTCTGCGAGCCCTTCAATGCCATGGCTGCCCGCCGTCATCTGAAGGAAGGCCGGGTGGTGCTGTTTGCAGCCGGCTCCGGCAATCCCTTCTTCTCCACCGACACCGCCGTGGCCCTGCGCGCGGTCGAGATCGAGGCCGACGCCATCATGATGGCCAAGAACATCGACGGCGTGTACACCGCCGATCCCGCCAAGGACCCCACCGCGACCCTGATCAAGGACATCACCTACCGCGAGGCGCTGAACCGCGGCCTGAAGGTCATGGATGCTGCAGCCTTTGCCATCTGCGCCGAGCAGAACCTGCCCATGGTGCGCGTGTTCGGCCTGAACGACCCGGAAAACCTGATCCGCGTCCTCGAAGGCAGCGAGATCGGCACGTTCGTTCATCCCTGAGGGATGAACGAACGTGCCGGAATTCGGAATTCGGAATTATGAATTCGGAATTAAGAATGTCAGCCCACATGCACTGCCTGCCTTAGCTCAGTTTATCAATTCCGCATTCCGCATTCCGAATTCCTAATTTCATCTTGCCTTTTAGGGAAAAACAGGTTACAATAAGTACAGCAATCAATCCCCCATACAAGGAGGTCATATTATGTCTTGCAAGGAAATCCTGGATCAGGCGAAGGTGAAGATGGACAAGACCATCGTCGTGCTGCAGAACAATATGCAGGCCATCCGTGCCGGCCGCGCCAATCCCAAGCTCCTGGACCGCATCACCGTGGATTACTACGGCACCCCCACGCCCCTGAACCAGATCGGCAACGTCACCGTGCCCGAAGCCCGCATGATGGTCATCAAGCCCTGGGAGAAGAGCATGCTCAAGCAGATCGAGCGTGCCATCCAGACCAGCGATCTGGGCCTGAACCCCAACAATGACGGCGAAGTCATCCGCCTGATCTTCCCTGAGCTGAACGCCGAGCGCCGCAAGGACCTGACCAAGCAGGTCAAGAAGGGCGCTGAGGAAGCCAAGGTGGCCGTGCGCTCCATCCGCCGCGACGCTATTGAGCAGGTCAAGAAGCTCAAGAAGGACTCCCTCATCACTGAGGACGATCAGCACAAGGCCGAGGAAGACGCCCAGAAGCTGACCGACAAGGCGATCAAGGAGATCGACGCCGTCGCCGCCGCCAAGGAAAAGGAGATCATGGAGGTCTGATTTCCATGGCTGATTGGGAAGCCCTGCTGGGGCTGCCGCTGGACAAGGCTGTCGGAATCGTCCGCGCCTGGGGGATTGAACCCCGGGTGCTGGTGACCTGTGCGCCCCCGCGTAAGGGTCAGGAGGATGCCGAAGCGCGGGCGGGCACGCTCCGTGTCATCCGTGCGCGGGAAGGCGAATTGACGGTCAGCGCGTTTCAGGACGGCAATCCCCGAATTGAGTAATGCAACAGGCAGACGCGTGGGCTTCCGCGAGGGGCTGCGCGCTGCCTGTTTTGAGGTATTATGGGTATTTTTGATCGAAAGGTCCGCCGCAGCGTCATGGTGCGGGAGGACTTTGCCAAGCTGCCCCGCCATGTGGCCATCATCATGGATGGCAACGGCCGTTGGGCCAAGAAGCACAAGCTGAACGTTGCCATGGGCCACCGCCAGGGCGTGGAAACGCTGCGCGAGGTCATCCGGCATACCGACGATCTGAAGATCGAGGCGCTGACGATCTACGCCTTCTCCACCGAGAACTGGAACCGCTCCAAGGAGGAGGTTGCCGCGCTGATGCAGCTGATCCTGGACTTCTTCAAGTCCGAGATCGATGAGCTGGACGAGAAGAACGTGCGCATCCTCATCCTGGGCGAGAAGGACGTCTTCCCCCAGAAACAGCGGGAAGTCCTCATCGAGGCCGAACGCCGCACCGCCGACAACACTGGCCTCACCCTCAATATCTGCCTCAATTATGGCGGACGGGCAGAGCTGGTGCGCGCGGCGAAGCAGATCACGGAGGACGTGCAAGCGGGCCGTCTCAGCCTGGACAGCATCAATGAGCAGACCATTTCGGATCGCCTTTACACCGCCGGTCAGCCGGATGTGGATCTGATGATCCGCACCAGCGGCGAGATGCGGCTGTCCAATTTCCTGCTCTATCAGTGCGCCTATGCGGAATTCCTGTTCCCCAGGGTGCTCTGGCCGGATTTCACCGTGCAGGATTATGACGAAGCCCTCCTGGCCTACGGCGGCCGGGAACGGCGCTTTGGCAAGCGGCTCAGCTGAAATTCATCTGCGGTTCAACAAAGCGTGATAACATCTCTCCAGCCCATGGGGAGTAAGGAGTGAAAACTATGAAGCAGAGAATCATCACGGCCTCGATTCTGGCGGCCTGTGCCGTTGCGCTGCTGGCCATCGGCGGCGTGGTGCTGGCTGCTGCCATCGTGGCCATCATCTGCTTTGCGGTTTATGAGGAATACAGCGCGCTGTCCAAGGCGGGCCACCACCCGCTGGCATGGCCCACCTGGGCGGGCATGGCGCTGAGCGTACCGCTGCTGGCCATTGGCGGCGCAAAGCTGCTGATCGCCGTGGCCATCGGCGTCGCCCTGACGACAATCGCCTGCATCGTCTTCCGCCGTGCCCCGCAGCTGGAGGACGTGCTCTACAGCCTGCTGCCCTTTGTATCCCTGGTGCTGCCCGGCATGGCCATGCTGGCCCTGGTGGATATCGAGCCCAAATCCGTTCAGCTGACCTATCTGTGCCTGATGATTGCCATTCCCTGCGTGGGCGATATCTTTGCGCTGTACATCGGCTCCGCGCTGCGCGGGCCGAAGCTTTCCCCGGCCGTCAGCCCGAACAAGACCATCTCCGGCGCTGTCGGCGGCCTGGTCGGCAGCCTGCTCGCCTCCCTGCTGGTGGGGCTGATTGCCTGGGCGTTGGCCGTCAATTCCCGCGCCGTGCTGCCTGCCTGGTGGCATTATGTGCTGCTGGGCCTGATCGGCGGCGCAACCGGTCAGCTGGGCGATCTCTTCGCCTCCCTCATCAAGCGGCACTGCGGCATCAAGGATTTCTCCAACCTCTTCCCCGGCCACGGCGGCATGCTGGACCGGCTGGACAGCGTCATCTTCATGGCGATCATCATCTTCTGTTATCGGATGCTGACTGTCCTGTAAGGAAGGTCTCGTGAAAACGCCCCGCCGGAAAGCCTGGCGGATACGATCACAGTCTGCCGACAGCGAGTTGCTGTCTCCCTTTCGTTACTCCCTGCGGCGCGAACAAACCGCGCCGCGTTTTTTCTCTGAATGGGACCATGTCCCGTGCATATGCTATCCAAGGAGGATTCCCATGCAGACAATCTCCATTCTCGGCTCCACCGGCTCCATCGGCACCCAGGCGCTTCAGCTGGTCGCCATGCATCCGGAGCGCTTCCGCGTTGCCGCCATGACCGGTCACCGCAACCGGGCGCTCTTCTTTGAGCAGGTTCGTCGTTTCCGCCCGGAGATGGCCGGCCTGACCGACCCCATCCCCATGGAGGAGATCCCTGAGGATCTGCGCTTCTGCCGCTGGGTGATGGGCAAGGACGCCCTGCACGCCGCGGCGGCCGAGGTGCCGGCGGACATGGTGCTGGTGAGCGTGGTCGGCATAGCCGGATTGCAGAGCGTGATGGATGCGCTGAAGGCAGGCCGTCAGGTGCTGCTGGCGAACAAGGAAGCGCTGGTCACCGGCGGCCACCTGGTGATGGACGCAGCCCGGGCCATCGGCAAGCCGCTGCTGCCCGTGGACAGCGAGCACAGCGCCATCTTCCAGTGCCTGCAGGGCGCGGCGGGCAATCAGCCGGTGAAGCTACTGCTGACGGCTTCCGGCGGCCCCTTCCGCACCTGGGAGAAGGCGCGCATCTACAGCGCCACCCGCGCCGAGGCCCTCAACCATCCCAACTGGGCCATGGGCGCCAAGATCACCATCGACTCCGCCTCCATGTTCAACAAGGCCCTGGAAATTATCGAGGCCCGCTGGCTGTTTGACATGGCCCCGGAGAAGATCGAAGTCGTGGTGCATCCTCAGTCGATCATCCACAGCGCGGTGGAATTTGCCGACGGTGCGGTCATCGCCCAGCTGGGCGTGCCGGATATGCGCGTCCCCATTCAGTACGCCATGTCCTATCCCGAGCGGCTCCCCACCGGCTCGAAGCCCCTGGATCTCTTCGCCCTGGGCCAGCTGACCTTTGAGCGCGGCGACGCAGACCGCTTCCCGGCGCTGCGCATCGTCAAGGAGTGCCTGAACGCTGGCGGCGCAGCCTGCACCATCCTCAACGGCGCGAACGAAGCCGCCGTGGCTGCCTTCCTGGCGGACGAGATTCCCTTCGGCGGCATCGCCCGGCTGGTCGAATTCGCCCTGGAGAAGCTCGGCCCGATGCCTGCCAACGATCTGGACGATATCTTCCATGCGGATCAGGAGGCCCGCCGCGTCGTGGCGGAGCTGCTGCCCGCCCTGCGCCGGTAACGGCAAGGCGGTAGAAGGGGGCTCGCCGCCCACCTATAAGCAAGGAGTCAAACCTTTATGTATGTATTGATCGGTATTTTGCTGCTGGGCATCCTGATTGCGGTGCATGAGTTCGGCCATTTTATTGCAGCGCGCATCAGCGGCATTGAAGTGATGGAATTTGCCATCGGCATGGGCCCGCGCCTGTGCGGCTGGACGGGCAAGACCGGCACGAAGTTTTCCCTGCGTGCCATCCCGCTGGGCGGCTTCTGCGCCTTCTACGGCGAGGATGACGTGGAAGGCAAGACCAAGGACGATCCCCGTGCTTACGGCAAGCAGAACGTCTGGAAGCGCATCTTCACCGTCCTGATGGGCCCGATGATGAACTTCGTCCTGGCGATCATCGTGGCGGTGGGCGTATACGTCTGCATGGAACAGCCCATTGTGGAGCCGATGATCACGGAGATCGTCGCGGACAGCCCTGCCGCCCAGGCGGGCATTCAGCCGGGCGACGTGATCATCGCCGTGGACGGGCAGAGCGTGCTGGATGGCACGACCAACGGCCTGCTGCAGGCGCTGAGCAATGACGGCGAGCAGACCTACGCCCTGACGGTCCGCCGGGGTGAGACGACCTTTGATACTTCTGCCGCCACCTACTGGGACGAGGCGGAGAACAAATACCGCATCGGCATCGCCTTCATGGGCCATCAGATCGACTCTTACCGGATGTCCTTCCCCCAGGCGGTGCGGGCCGGCTGGAATTATTGTCTGGATGCAGGCACGGCGGTCTTTGACGCCCTCAAGGGCCTGCTGACCGATCCTGCCATCCGCGAGCAGGTGGCCGGCCCGGTGGGTACGGTGCATGTGGTATCCGAGGCTGTCCGGCAGGACGGTTTGATCGCCTTCTTCAGCCTGCTGGTGATGATCAGCGTGAATCTGGGCATCATGAATCTGCTGCCCATCCCAGGCCTGGACGGCAGCCGCATCGTGTTCCATGTGATCGAGGCGGTGCGCGGCAAGCCCATCAAGCCTGAGCGCGAGGCCACCATCCATCTCATCGGCATGCTGCTGCTCTTTGCCCTGATGATCTTCTTCACCTTCAAGGACGTTATGCGGCTGTTCAACTGAGTTTTGCCCGTCGGCGATGGTCGGCGGGCTTTTTGCTTGCGGGTGACAAATGGCGATGGTTGTGGTACAATGGGGGAGAGAAGCGGCTGGTGGACGGAAGGTGCTGGTTGAGGCGGCTTTTGTGCGGCTGGGCGGGGGAGCTGGTTAGGGCGGCTTCTTTGCGGCTGGGCGGGGGAGCTGGTTGAGTCGGCTTCCTTGCGGCTGGGCGGGGGAGCTGGTTGAGTCGGCTTCCTTGCGGCTGGGTGAGCTGTTTCTCGAATCCGGAGGATTCTCGAAAGGCGCAAGCGGTTTTGCGCTGCGGCGCGGAGGCAGGGGCGCTGCCCCTGCACCCTGCCAGGGCCTCCGCGGCCCTGGACCCCGTAAGGGCCATCGGCCCTTAACCCTTTATTTCCCCCCTTTGTTACTTTGCTCTTTTGGAGGTTTTATATATGTACAGTACGCGTGAAGTTCGTTTGGGCCAATTGACGCTGGGTGGCAGCAATCCAGTTTGGGTACAATCCATGACCAATACCGATACCCGTGACGCCGAGGCGACCCTCGCTCAGATCCGCGCCCTCGCCGACGCAGGCTGCGATATCGTCCGCTGCTCCGTGTACGACGAAGCCTGCGCCCAGGCCGTGCGCACCATCGTGGACGGCTCCCCCGTCCCCGTTGTGGCGGACATCCACTTCAACCACCGTCTCGCCATCGCTGCAGCGGAAAACGGCATCCACAAGCTGCGCATCAATCCCGGCAACATCGGCGGCGAAGCCAATGTCCGTGAGCTCGCTGCCGCTGCCAAAATGCATCACATCCCGATCCGCATCGGCGTCAATACCGGCTCCATCGAAAAGGATATCCTCGCCAAATACGGCGGCCCCTGCGCCGAGGGCCTGGTGGAAAGCGCCCTCACCCACGCCCGCATGCTGGAGAAGGTGGGCTTTGAGGATATCGTGCTGAGCATGAAGGCCTCCGACGTGAAGCTGACCATCGAGACCTACCAGCTGGCAGCCTCCAAATGCAATTATCCCCTGCATGTGGGCGTGACCGAGGCCGGTCTGCCCGGTCAGGGGACGATCAAGAGCGCCATCGGCATCGGTGCGCTGCTGGCTCAGGGCATCGGCAATACCATCCGCGTGAGCCTGACCGGTTCGCCCATTCCCGAGGGCAAGGCGGCCTGGGATATCCTGCGCGCGCTGAATCTGCGCACCCAGGGTGTTCAGCTGGTCAGCTGCCCCACCTGCGGCAGAACCTGCATTGATGTGGCAGGGATTGCCAAGCGGGTGGAGGAGGAGCTGGCGGATATCAAGGTGCCGCTGAAGGTCGCTGTGATGGGCTGTGTGGTCAATGGCCCCGGCGAAGCCCGGGAAGCCGATGTCGGCATGGCCGGCGGCAAGAAGGGCGGCGTGCTGTTTATCAAGGGCCAGGAGCCGATCAAGGTCGAGGATCACCTGGCGGATGAATTGATCCGCGTCGCACGACAGATCGCCGCGGAAAAAGCGACCCCCTGAGGAGTCGAAAAAAGGGTCAAGGGGCGATGCCCCTTGCGCGGGTGCAGGGGCGGCGTTAGCCCCTGCCCGTCGGAGACCTCGCGCCCGCAGGCGCAAAAAAACATGCGCCTTTCGAGAATCCTCCGGATTCGAGAAACAGCTCACGCAGCCGCAAGGAAGCCGACCACCCAGCACCTCCACGCAGCCGCAAGAAAGCCGCCCGAACCAGCACCTCCACGCAGCCGCAAGGAAGCCGCCCGAACCGGCACCTTCCACCCAACCGCAAGGAAGCCGCCCGAATCGGCACCTTCCATCCAACCGTAAGGAAGCCGCCCGAATCGGCACCTTCCACCCAACCGCAGGGAATCCTCCCGTCCCTCCCTGCTTTGCAGCAAAGGAAACTGCCTCCCTGCACCCTGCAAAGATTCCCTGTTCCCGTTGACCCCTTCCCCCCGTTCAGGTATAATAGAATACACGAATCAAACAGGGCGGCTCAACCGGGCTGCCCTTTCATCACCGAAGAAGGAGGAAACCATGAGCTACGAGGATCTGCTGACACAGATTTATGCCGAGCTGCCCCACCTCAAGGGACAGCTGACTGCGCCCAAGGTCGTTTATGTCAAGGCCCAGAGCAAAGTGTATATCACCTTTGAATCCAGCGTGCTGGTGGAAGAAGCCTCCTTCCTGAAGATGGAGCGGCTTCTGCGGCGGATCTTCCCCCAGAAGCCGCTGGCCCTGCGCGTCGTTTCCCCCGGCCTGAAGGAGGATTTTCAGGACAATATCAGCGCCTACAAGCCCGTGCTGACGGACTTCCTCAAGCGCAATTATCCGGCCTCCGTCTCCTGGATGGATCAGATCGACTGGCGCTGCCTGGACGACCGCATCACGCTGACCTTCCCCGATCCCTTCTCCATGACCTACATGGCCAAGCAGAACGTGGCCGCCCGGCTCTCCCAGGCGGTGAAGGACATCTTCTCCCTGGAGATTCCGGTGGAGCTGACGGTGGCGGGCGATCAGGAGAAGCGGCTGCAGGAGCTGCGGGAAGAGAAGGCCAAGGAGCAGAACGTTGCCATCACCGCCAAGGAGCTGGTGGAAAAGTACGGCGGCAGCGTGTCCGCGCCCAAGGTGGAAAAGGCGAAGAAGCCCCGCGCACCCAAGGAGCAGAAATCCGACGCGGAGCGCGCCGAGGAGGCTGCCAGAGCCGCTGCCCTGGAGGCAGAAAAGCAAAAAAAGAAACAGGACGAAGTCCTGCCTACCATGACCGACACCGCCATCGGCAAGCCCATCATCGGCCGCGCAGTAGCCGACAAGCCCATCGAAATGAAGGAGCTGACCTCCGACGCAGGCCTGGTGGTGGTGCAGGGCGATATCTTCAAGCTGGAAACGAAGGAATTGAAGGGCGGCGAAATGCTGCTGGTCACCTTCGCCATCACCGACTATACCTCGTCCATCCTGTGCAAGAATTTCTTCCGCTTCCGCCGAAATCAGTTCGGGCGCAAGCGCAATGAGGACGAGCCCCTGCCGCCCATCACCGCCGAGGAGCGCCAGGCCGTCATGGACAAGGTGAACCAGATCAAGCTGGGCATGAACGTCAAGGTCCGCGGCGAGTGCATGTATGACAATTTTGCCCGCGAGCTGTCCATCTCCGTGCGGGATATGGTGCCCATGGAGCGCATCGAGCGCGAGGACAAGGCCGAAGAAAAGCGCATTGAGCTGCACATGCACACCAATATGTCCAACATGGACGCCATGACCCCCGCCGGCGATCTGATCAAGCGCGCCATCAAGTGGGGCCATCCCGCCGTCGCCATCACCGATCACGGCGTGGTGCAGGCCTTCCCCGCCGCCTTCAATGCGGTGAAGAAGCAGCCCATCAAGCTGATTCCCGGCTGCGAGGGCTATATGATCGACGAAAAGGCCGTCGTGCAGAATCCCGACGACAGGAGCCTGAACGACCCCATCGTCGTGCTGGACTTTGAGTCCACCGGCCTCAATACCGTCACCGACCGGGTGATCGAGATCGGCGCGGTCAAGATCGTGGGCGGCACGGTGGTGGATTCCCTCTCCCTGCTGGTGAATCCCAAGACCTCCCTGAAGGAGAAGATCGTCAAGCTGACCGGCATCACCGATATGATGCTGGCGGACAAGGAGACCGCTGAGACTGCCATCCCCAAGCTCATGGACTTCATCGGCGATGCGCCCATCGCCGCCCATAACGCCGCTTTTGACGCAGCGCTGCTCAAGGCGGAGCTGAAGCGGCTGGGCCTAACCTTCTCCGCCCCCGTGCTGGATACCCTTGTACTGGCCCGCAAGATGTTCCCGGAGATGAAGAGCTTCAAGCTCGCCAGCGTCTGCAAGCAGCTGCATGTGTCCCTGAAGAACGCCCACCGCGCCGTGCATGACGCAACGGCCACCGCGCTGTGCCTCACCCGTATGCTGAAGACCCTGCAGGAGGAGCAGGGCCTGGCGACCCTGGCGGACCTCAACACCCTCAAGGGCGGCGCCATCGGCGACAGCTACCACGTCATCCTCCTGGTCAAGACCCAGGACGGCCTGGTGAACCTGAACAGGCTGGTCACCATCGGCCATCTGGAGTATTTCCGCCGCCGCCCCCATATGCCCAAGCAGGAGATCCAGCGGCTCCGCGATGGCCTGATCATTGGCAGCGCCTGCGAGGCGGGCGAGCTGTTCCAGGCCGTGCTGGCGGGCGAACCCTGGGAGAAGCTGAAGGAAATCGCCTCCTGGTACGACTATCTGGAGATCCAGCCCATCGGCAACAACTACTTCATGGTGCGCGAGGGCCGCATTCCCGATGAGGAGGGCCTGCGGGACCTCAACCGCACCATCGTCAAGCTGGGCGACGAGCTGGGCATCCCCGTCGTCGCCACCGGCGACGTGCATTTCCTCGATCCCCATCACGCCAAGAACCGCGCCATCATCCAGGCCGGCATGGGCTTTGAGGATGCGGACAACCAGGCGCCCCTCTACTTCAAGACCACCGACGAGATGCTGGAGGAGTTCAGCTACCTCGGCCCCGAAAAGTGCTATGATGTGGTCATCGGCAATCCCCGCAAGATCGCCGATCAGGTGGAGAAGCTCCAGCTCTTCCCCATCCATCCCAAGGGCGAGGATACCTTCCAGCCCCTGTGGGAGGACGCGGCGGACAATATCCAGAGCATGACCTGGGGCCGCGCGAAGGAAATGTACGGCGAGGAGCTGCCGGAGATCGTCGTGGCCCGCATCGAAAAGGAGCTTAAGTCCATCATCGGCTACGGCTTTGCAACGCTGTACAACATCGCCCAGAAGCTGGTGAAGAAGTCCAACGACGACGGCTATCTGGTGGGCTCCCGCGGCTCGGTGGGCTCCTCCTTCGTGGCCCATATGTGCGGCATCACGGAGGTCAACGCCCTGCCGCCCCATTACCGCTGCGTCCACTGCCGTCGAGCCTTCTTCGACGTGGACAAGGCCACCTATAAGATGGGCGTTGACCTGCCCGACAAGGACTGCCCCATCTGCGGCAAAAACCTGGCCAAGGACGGCTTTGACATCCCCTTCGAGGTCTTCCTGGGCTTCGAGGGCGACAAGGTGCCGGATATCGACCTGAACTTCTCCGGCGAATACCAGAACCGCGCCCACCACTATGTGGAGGAGCTCTTCGGCAAGGATCATGTGTTCCGCGCCGGCACCATCTCCGGCCTGGCGGAAAAGACTGCCTACGGCTACGTCGCCAAGTATTTTGAGGAGCGGGGCATCCAGGTCGGCAATACCGAGAAGGAGCGCCTGGCTGCCGGATGCGAGGGCGTGAAGAAGACCACCGGCCAGCACCCCGGCGGCATGGTCGTCGTGCCCAAGGAGTACGATATCTGCCAGTTCACCGCCGTGCAGCACCCTGCCGACGACCTCGATTCTGACTTCAACACCACCCATTTCGACTTCAACTCCATGCATGATATTCTGGTCAAGCTGGACTGTCTGGGCCACGTTGATCCCACCGTGCTGCATATGCTGGCGGAGATCACCGACACGCCCACCGAGGCCGTTCCGCTGGACGATATCCCGGTGCGCACGCTCTTCTCCTCCCCGGAGGCGCTGGGCGTGACCCCGGAGGACATCGACTGCTCCACCGGCACGCTGGGCATCCCGGAATTCGGCACCAACTTCGTCCGCGGCATGCTGGATGACACCAAGCCCTCCACGATGGAGGAGCTGGTGCGCATCTCCGGCCTCAGCCACGGCACGGACGTGTGGCTGGGCAACGCCCAGGATCTGGTGCGCTCCGGCACAGCCAAGCTGTCTGAGTGCGTCTGCTGCCGCGACGATATCATGAACTACCTCATCGACAAGGGCGTGGCCCCCAAGATGGCCTTCACCACGATGGAGTCCGTCCGTAAGGGCAAGGGCCTCAAACCTGAGATGGAGCAGGCCATGCTGGACGCCAAGGTGCCGGAATGGTTCATGGACTCCTGCAAGAAGATCAAGTACATGTTCCCCAAGGGACATGCCGTGGCCTACGTCATGTCCTCCCTGCGCGTGGCCTGGTACAAGGTGCATCGCCCGCTGGCCTATTACGCGGCCTACTTCACGCTGCGCGGCAAGGGCTTTGACGCCACCACCATGATCGCCGATCCCGCAGCCATCCGGCAGAAGATCAAGGACATCAAGGCCGATCCCAACGCCACGGCCGCCGACGGCGACGCCGTCACCTCCCTGGAGCTGGTGCTGGAGATGAACATGCGCGGCTTCCGCTTCCTGCCCGCCGATCTGTATAAGTCCCATGTCACCCGCTTCCTCATGGAGGATGAGAAATCCCTGCGCGTGCCCTTTACCAGCCTCGGCGGCCTGGGCGAAAGCGTGGCGGAGAACATTATCCGCGAGCGGGAGAAGGCCCCCTTCCTGTCCGTGGAGGATCTGAAGGACCGCGCCCATGTGCCGGCCTCCATCATCGAGATGCTCCGCACCCACGGCTCTTTGGAGGGCCTGAGCGAGACCAGCCAGGTGAGCATGTTCTTCTGATCCTGCGCCGGCAGAGCGGCGTCTGCTCCCCAGGCAGGAACTTCCTCCGCCGCCGTCGAATATACACAAGCATACTGCCCTTTCTGAAAGGAGTTACCCCATGGCCACATTCAACCGCGCCCGCGTTTGCACCATCGGCACCCAGGAGGATATGATCCGCCTGTGCCGGCTGCTGCTGGACAACTGCCAGTGGTTTGACGAGCCCGAAGAGGATCAGCCCGACCTCACCCTGGAGCAGCTGATCGCCCTCATCGGCAAGCATGCCCGGCTGGAGGGCGGCGACGAGAGCAGCTTCTGCTATCCCATGATCGCCAGCCATCCCTACGGCGACGCCATCGCCTCCACCTGCCGTCTGTCCATCCGCCGCCATGCCTCCGGGCTCTATCTGGCGCGCTTCTCCTATGACAGCGAAACCGCCTTCCAGCATGAGGACTGGCTGGCTCTGCACCGGGACCTGAAGCTGCTGCCCATGCTGGCCATCTATGCCAACGATGATTTCGGGCTGGAAAAGGGCATGAAGATCTATGCCGGCGGCCGCGTGGGCGACGACTGGAACCGCATGGGCGAGACCTTCCTCTACCTCATTGCCGGGTATGAGGAGGGCTATCCGCCGGAGGAAGCCGTGGCTCGCCTGCGCAAGCTGCGCAAAACGCTGGAGCGCGAGGATTTCGATCTGTCCATCGCCGGCCTTCTGCGCAGCTGCATCGACAACCTCACCGAGCTGAACGAGGACGTGGCGGACGAAGAGGCCGTGGCCCAGGATATGCAATCCCTCCGCCAGGAGAAGGACTTCGAGAGCCTGTTCCAGCTGTATCTGCGCCTGATCGAGGCAGAGCTGTGGGAGATCGAGCATGTGGATCGCCATCTGGCCTGTCTGGAGGCTGTCCTGGCCGCCTGGGTGGAAGCCGAGGGTGAGGATGAGGACGAAGACGAGGATTGGGAATGACATTTCAGCCGCTCCAACGAGGCTTTGGAGCGGCTTTTGTTGTGCCAAAGCAAAGCTTGTGCTATGATGGGTATGCAGAAAGGAGGCGCATCATGGAATACCTGTGGACGATGCTCATCCCCATTTTGGCGGCTTTCATCCTGTCGGTCTGCTTCATGCTGCACCGGCGCAGACTCGTGCAGGAGTTGATCTGGGCACAGCTCAACGGCAAAAGCACAGCCACCTTCTTTGTCCATTTTCAGGATTCCTCTCCGGAGCAGCTGCTGTTTCCGCTCACCGGCGCACAGCTTGCCTGCATTCGCGGATGCCGACAGTTTGACAGCACGGTGGCGGAGGTGAAGGGGATTCGCTTCCTCGAAGGCCTGATGAATGATCTCCATTTCACCGTCCACTATGATATCCGCGGAACAAGCCCCTCCGGTACTTCCTTCGCGATTCGGGAGGATGCTTATCTGCGGGTGTGCTTCAAGCGCAGAGGGCAGGTCATCATGTGGATCGTCGGTTCCCGCGAGCCGATATAAACAGATCCGGTTCTGCGTTCCGGTAAAGCGCTGAAGGCAGGAGGAACGCTGAGCCGGAGGGCGGCAGCTGCTTCGTGTTATAGCCGCAGCCCATTCCTGTGGGGGTATCGCGGCGCATGCCAGCGCCCCCGGAGAACCGCAAAAACAAAAGCACGCCCGGTCTCCGTCCTGAAAACGGCGGTCGGGCGTGCTTTGCTCGCAAGCGATCAGCGCTTGATATCGTAATTCATGTTGGCAAGGTTCTTGATGGTCTTCACGTCATCGGTGATGTTGGCGTCACCGTGGATGGTGTGCTTGATGACGGAGGAGGCCACGGCGAAGTTGATCATGTCCATGGGCTTGTACTCGTGGATCATGGCATAGATCAAGCCGGAGGCGAAGGCGTCGCCGCCGCCGACGCGGTCCAGGATGGTAAAGGTGAAGAGCTTGGACTCAAAGGTGTGTCCATCGTACCACATGAAGGCCTTCAGGCTGTTTTCGGAGCCGGAGTGGGCATAGCGCACATGGCGGGCGATGCATTTGAGGTTGGGATAGCGCTCCACAAACCTCTGGAAGATTTCGTCCTGCTGCTCGTAGGAGGGATGCAGCGGCACGCCGTCCTTCCAGTCACCCTTGGTATGGTCGTTTTCGTCCTTCCACAGGTGATAGGGCTCGATGCCCAGCAGGATGTTGACGTAGGGCAGGCACTCGGTGCAGAAGTCCCGCGCTTCCTCCCAGGTCCACAGGGTGGAGCGGAAATTGCCGTCGAAGGACACGGTCATCCCCTTGGCCTGGGCGACCTTGAGCATATCCAGCACCAGCTGGCGGCAGTTGGGGGCCAGGGCGGGGGTGATGCCGGAAAGATGCAGCCAGTCGTAGCCCTCCAGCAGCGCATCCAGATCCACCTTGGAGAAATCATACTCCGTCAGCGCGGAGTGCTTGCGGTCATAGATCACCTTGGAGGTGCGCACGCCGTAGCCGGTCTCCAGATAGTAGGTGCCCAGACGGTGGGTGGGGGTCTCCTCCGGGGTGGAGAGGATCATGGGCGTGCAGTGCACGTCGTTGGAGCGGAGGCTGCGCACGGCGGACTTGCCCAGGGAGTTGTTGGGCACGACGGAGAAGAAGGTGCTGTCCACACCAAGGTTTGCCAGCGCCAGGGCGATATTGGCCTCGGAGCCGCCGTAGCTCAGCCCAAAGGTGGAGGCCATGCGGATCTTCTCATAGTTGGGCGGGGTCAGGCGAAGCATGATCTCCCCCATGGTGATGAATTTCTTCTGGCCGGGCTTGTCCTTCAGGAGGGGATTGTGATGCTGCATAGATTGTTCCTTCTTTCCGTTTTGATGGGAATTACGGTTTGATTATGCATATTATAGCACATACGCGAAGGCCGTGCAATGGGGATGGAAGGACGCTGACGGCGAAAACGGGGCCGTCCGCGACAGGGGAGGATTCCTGCGCGCCGCAGGCTTGCCCGGATGCGCCGCTTCCGGAGGATGCTTTTCCACAGCCTGCGTGCAGAACAGCCCCTGATTGCTCCCGACAGCATCCACAGAATGTCCGGTGCGGCTGAGGCGCTGTGCTGCGGCAGATGGCGCCTGAAGAACGCACCTTCATGCAGGGCCTGTTTTATGGCGGGGCATCACTGGCCAAATCCGGGAAAAGGCCTGATGGACGGGCGCGAGTGAAATCGTCCCGGTGCTGTTTTTTGTTGTTGCAGGCATGAACAACCGGTCACCAGAAACATATCTGCCTATGTCCCTTTGTTGAAATCCCCTGGGAATTATGGTATAATTCATCAAAAGCGCAGTGCCTTTTCGCTGCATTGATCAGCTTTACGTTCACAGGAGGAGTGCCCTTATGAAGAAATGCCATACCGGGCGGCTGTTTCTTTTGTTTTTGCTCTTGATGATTTTATCTGTACAAATTGCAAGCGCGACGGATTCCACCTGTCCGTCTGGTCTGGTTGCGTCTGCTACGCTGGTACGGGGCGAAACGGAATTGACCGTCTACAGCGATCCGAACAGAACAGAGAAGGCAGGCAAGCTGAAAAAGGGCGTCACCTGTCAGATTGTAGGGCTCAGCGGAGCATATTACCGAATCCAATACGATGGAATCGACGGCTATGCGTCAAAGTCCAAGCTGAATCCGAAGGGGCTTCAAAGCGATACGTCACACCCCGGCAGCATCGTTACCGATCTGGCGCTGGGGGAGTATTTCTATTTTTCTCTCTCCCAGTCAAAAACCATGTCGATTCATGGCAGCATCCAGGCGGACATGCCGCTGGACACACTGTTCTTCTTCCTGTGGGACGAGCGTCTGCAGCGGGTAGAGCATACGCTGGTAAAGGAAGTGAAAGCACCTGCTGCTCACCTGGATATCCAGGACGTTTGCAAACAAATCGAGTTCCCTTCCATGACTGCCGGACGAAAAATGCTGCTGGTCCAGGGCGCGTCGGAGGGCAAACTGGTGGATATATACAGGACGCCGGTATACATCTGCGGAAGCTTCAAACCGATTCGTAACATCAACGACCAATGCAAATTCTCAGCGGGCAGGAAGCAGGCAGATCTGTCCGGACGCAGCTGGACGCCTTCCGCTGACAAAAAAAGCCTGACAATCACGCTGCCCCAGGATGGTTCCGCTGCACTGATGACCATCGAATGGCGCGCGCCTGCAGCATCCTTTTCCGTGGCATACCTGGACGCCGATCAAAAAACGATCAGCGAGGAAACAAGAACCACTGGCTTCTATGCGGACGCCGTAGAGATTCCGCCGGAAGCACGACAGGTGCGGCTGTCTGCGGCCGGAGAAAACGTCATGGTCAGGAACCTGTGCGTGTACGATGCAAACTATCCCGACAGTGCCGTACAAAGGTGGAAGCCTGTGCCGGAGAAGCTGGACCTGATGGTGATTTCTCCCCATCAGGACGACGAGCTGCTTTTCTATGGCGGCACCATCCCTTATGCTTGTCACATAGGGGCAGAGGTGGGTGTGGTCTATATGGCGAACTGCGGACGCAGCCGTTATAGCGAGGCGATGGACGGCCTGTGGACAGCAGGGCTGCGCAATCACCCCATTTTCATGCACTGGCAGGATCAGTGGGGCAGCAATGTGAACCATGCGCTCAAAACCTGGAGCCAGAACGGGCTTGACCCGCAAAAGGAAATGGTGCGCCTGATCCGGAAATATAAGCCTGAGGTCATGATTGGGCCTGACCCGGAAGGCGAATATGGTCATGCGCAGCACAAAGCGACCTCCAGACTGATTTCCGGCGCCATTCCCCTGGCGATGGACGAAAGCTACGATCCCGAATCCGTGCAGGAATATGGCGTCTGGGAGGTCAGGAAGGTCTATCTCCACCTGTACCCTGAGAACAGAATCGAGGTGGACTGGAATCAGCCTTTCTCCCCGGACAGTCCCATCAGCCCCATCTTTCTGGCAAAAGAAGCCTTCGACAAGCACCGTTCCCAGCAGGATTTCAGCATGAACCGTGATTCGCTGAAATACGCCAACAGCGTATTTGGCTTGTTCTATACAGCAGTAGGGCCGGATGAAGAGAAAAACGATATCTTTGAGCATATCGACCTGCTGCATTGAAACGGAATGTCAGCATATCGAAAGTCATACGATGGCGAAATGATGAGATTCTGCTGTCCAACATGCTGGCAGAAATACACTGCGATGATGGCAGGGGTGCAGGGGAAACTGCCCCATCACAAACACAGAAAACATCCACCCCTGCCCGGTGATTCAGCAAACGGTGCTGTCACACCGAAAAAAGAGCTGAGGCGCAATGCCCCAGCTCTTTTTCGTGTGTTCACGGATGCTTGTAATCCCCGATGACCAGCCCGCTTTCCCGGGCGCGGACGGCCAGCTCGGTACGGTTGGCGAATTGCGTCTTCTCGCGGATGCGCTGGATGTGCTGCTTCACGCGGGTGACGGAGAGGCACAGCGTTTCGGCGATGGCGGCGTCGGTCTTGCCGCTGACCAGCTCGCGCAGCACCTCCAGCTCGCGCTCGGTGAAGTCGTTGCTCAGCGCAGCGCCAAGGCGGGTGACCGGCGCGGAGTCCGGATAGATGGATTCGCCTGCCATCGTGCGGTCCATCACCTTCAGGAGGGCCTCGGCGGTGGGCTCCTTGTACCAGAAGCTCTCCACGCCAATCTGACGGGCATGGGCAATGTAGCTGTATTCCGGCTGGCTGGTGATGATGATGATCTTGATATGCGGGTAGTTCTTCTTGATCTTCTGTGCAGCCTCGATGCCGCTGACGTCCATGGCCGTACACACGTCCATCATGATCAGGTCGACCCGGTTGGTCATGCAGTAGAGCTCCGCCATGGCGGCGCTGTCCAGCGAGGGCACCAGGTGATAGTTTTCGCTCGTGGCCACGAAGATCTCCAGGAGCTTGCGGGCCATGGGATCGTCTTCCACAATGAGGACATTATACATCCATGGTCACCCCTTTCTCGAAAATGATGGTCAGCATGAAGCGCGGCTCGGCGTCGATGCGCAGCAGTCCGCCGGCAGCTTCGATCTTTTTGCGGGCGGTGCTCAGACCGCCGCCCTCGGTGACCGGGCCGGTGGGAACAGTGCCGTCGTTGGTGTAGCGGATGATATGGGACGTCTCCGTCTGCTCCATGTCGATCCAGAGCTGCTTTGCGCCGGCATGGCGGACGGCGTTGGTGAGCGTCTCCGCGCCCATGGCGGCGATGAGCTTCTGCTGCTGGAGGCTATCCGGCAGCGGGCCGCTGACATGCACCTGCATGCCGATGGCCTTGGCAGCATTTCGCAGGCTGGAGAGGGAGTCGGTTTCCTGCCGGGGCTCGGCCTCCATGCGCAGCACCTCGATGTTGCGCTGCCAGACATCGATGATGCGCTTGGGGTCGCCGGATTCATATTGCAGGTAGTGGCGGGTCATCAGCAGCGCCTGGCCGAGGAAGCCGTGCAGGTTTACGCGGGTTTCGAGGCGCTCCCGGGCGATGACATACTCATCGACCTTGTCGCCGTAGCTGCGGATGCGGGCGTTCATGTCCTCCAGGTCGCGGTGCCTGTCCTGCAGTTCTCCCACCAGCCGATGCTGACGGGTGGTGTCGGCGGCGGTGATCTGAATCGTGCCGTCCAGCGCTTCCCGGCGGAAGGATCGGACAGTTCCGTCCGGCAAACGGAATTCGGGCTGCTCGCCGGAGGCAATGCGCTCCACGCCATCCACCGGCGGATCAGTCGTCAGCGCCTGCCAGAACAGGTTCGCATTTTGCAGCGCTTTGCCGAAAATGGCGTGGCTCAGCTCGTTCATGCGGTGGTTGGTCAGCAGGATCAGGCCGTTGGGCTGCGCATAGCACAGGCCGGTCTCCAGCTGATCGAGGCTTTCCTTGATGGAGGAGGGGGTGATCTCCGTTTTGCGGCGGTTGATCTCCTCGATGATGACCATCCCGAAGAAGGCTGCGATGGCCAGCCAGACCAGCAGCAGCAGGATGACCGGCTGCTGCTCGAACCACAGGGAGACGGCTGGAATGTGTGCCGGGGCTCGCTCTGCGCGGATGACGGAGGCATACAGCAGCAGCATGGCCGCCATGACCGCTGTGCAAACCGGCAGCAGGATCAGCTTGACCTTGCCCTGCTTTTTGCCCACGATGAGGCTGGTGCAGATGCCGGCGGTCATCGTCAGGAAGAACAGGGTCGCTATGATGGTTTTCAGGCTCATGGGGAGGGCTGCGTAGGTGATCATGCCTGTGCACCTCCCTTTTCGATCATCGCGTCGATGATCAGGTCCTCATCCTGGGATTCGCAGCGGATCGTCCTGCCATTCAGTTTGAACACAGGCGGAGCGGACACCGCTTCCCGGCAGCCCGCCTGGATGCGAAGATGGAACACATCCTCTGCATATTCAGTGGTCACCATCATGGCGCTCAGCTGCCCCAGCAGCTTCTCCGTCACGTCCTCAAGCAGGTCGTAGGCAGCGATGATCTGCTTTACATCGCACTGGCCCTCGCAGCGGCAGTCCAGATAGGTAATCACGCCGCACAGACGCAGGTTGTCAAGGGATTCCCGCAGGCAGGATTCCAGCTCCCGCGCGGAGGTGAGGGGCTTTTCCTCGCCCAGCAGGATCAGGTTTGCCCGGCGCTTGACGTAGGCGCTGATGACGCACACCTGCGAAAGCAGGGTCTTCGCCTTCTCTGGGTGCTCTCGGCTCTGCTGGAGCAGCGCGTCCGCCTTGTTCAGCTGCGGCGCGATCTCCCGGGCGATGCGGTCGTACAGGCGGCTCTTTTCCTCGGCTTCCAGGCGGCGCTCGCGCAGCGCGACCTCGGCCTTCATCAGGTCGTAGCTCTCGCCGAGGGTGTCGTTGGCCTCGCGCAGGCTGTCTGCCAGGTCGTTGATGGCCCGCACGTCATCCTGCCAGTAGATGTGGCCGCCGTGGATGGCCTGGCTGTGCAGGATGGCGTCTCCCAGATCGACGGGCTGCTGCTGTGCCTGCGCCATCAACGCCTTGTCCAGCGGCGCGGCGTTGGCAGAGGCATAATGAACCTGCTGCGCGCCGTCGACGATCTGCGCGGCGATGGTGGATTTGGCGAACAGCTCGCGGTAATTCATGTTGGAGGGGATGAGGCCGCTCTGGATGGCGCCCTCCAGCATCATGATGATGATCAGGCTGTCCACAGCCGTCAGGTCACATTCGATGAACCCTAGGCTGTAGGCTGTCCAGAAGCTGATGCCGAAGACCGCGATCAGCAGCGGCATGGTCTGGAAGCGCTTGCTGCCGGGCACGCGGCTCTTGACCAGAAGCCCGATGACGAAGAACAGCGCCAGCACAAAGAACCATGCCATTACCGGGATGTACATGAAGCCGTAGCTATAACCGCTGTTGTAGGCTTCAAAGCCGCTCGGGAAGGTGAACACCAGCTGGTGCAGGTCGTTGGTAAACACCACGCCCAGCAGAAACAGCGCCGGAATGAACAGATACCGCATCCATACGGGGCTGCGGTAGCCTTCGGGCTTGCCGATGTGATCCACCACAAACACGCCGATCAGGGGAACCAGGATCATGGCAATATAGTAGCTGTACCAGCAGTAGCGTCCGATGGGCTCCGTCACGATGACATAATCGAATTTGATGATGCGTGCAACCTGCCACAGCAGCAGCAGCCCGCCCACCGTCAGCAGCATTTTGCGGATGCTCGTGTTCAGAATCCGCCGCCGGATAGACACGCACCAGGCAACCGTCAGCGGTACCTGAATGGCCCAGCGCAATGTCATCATGGAGATGGCCAGGAGGGAATCCTCCGTCATGGGATGGAACACGAAGCGCAGCGAATAAGCTGCCAGCAGCGCGGCGGCGATCAGCAGCAGATAAGTGACGGATCGCTTTTTCGATAAGGGCATAGGCGACTCTTCTTTCATCAAAGCTTTGGCTTGCAGAATCGAATAACAGCAGCTTTCATATTGATTATAGCAGTTCCGGACAGGTTTTTCCACTACACAAAAGTACCTATTTTCAATCCATAAGATGAAAAAACAGTACTTTCGTGTAGTACCGCCGGCGGAAGCAAACTGGTAAAATGAGAGTGGATGATATTGCGTTTATAAAAGCTGCACACAAAAGAAAGGGAAAGACCGATGTACAGGCGTTTCATCTGGCTGCTTCCGCTGCTGGCGGCATTCCTGCTGCTCAGCGGCTGCCGGCATCTGCCCGGCAATGGAAAAGCGCCCCAGCCTTCTTCATCGCCGCCTGACCCGCCGCCAATGCCGTCGTCGCCGCTAATCACGCTGTCCTTCAGCGAGAGCGCTTCCTATTTCAAGCGCGTTCAGGGCTACGAATTCCGCTCGGAGGATGGGAAGCACACCGCATACTTCTACATGGCCAATGAGGACGAACCTTATCCCATCCCGGTGGATCAGGCGTGGGTGGATACGCTGAATGGCTTCATCGGGCAGTATGGGCTGATGGGCTGGGACGGCTTCCGCGGCAGCGACAGCAGGCTGCTGGACGGTACACAATTCTCAATCAGCTTCACCTTTGCAGACGGGACTTCCGTCCATGCCAGCGGCTACGGCTGCTTCCCGGAGAATTACGGGGACGCCTCCCGTGCCATCGACGCGCACTTTCTGAAGCTCCTGCCGGAGGACATGCGCGAATGGTAACCGGTTTCCTTTGATCCTGCGATCCAGCATCGCTTCATTATAGAGAATAAACCATGGAGGATAAATGTATGAAGCTACGCAAACTCTTCGCGCTGCTGATGACAGCGGTGATGCTCCTGGGTATGATGCCCATGGCACACGCGGAACTGACCGGCTGCAACCACGACTGGGACGGCGGCAAGTGGATCAACGGCGCGCCGGCCAATTGCCAGGAATGGAAACCCAAGACCTATACCTGCACAATCTGCGGCGAAACCTGGACAGGCGAGGAATGCGGCCCTTGTCAGCCCGGCTCCAAGACCTGGGTAATTCCGCAGGCTTCCAACTGCCAGGAGTATGGTGTGTGGGAGATCACCTGTAAACACTGCGGCGAATGGCTGGACGGCAATGAGGAGCCCGGTCCCCACAAGTGGGTGACCAATACGATCGAAGAGCCTGTCTGTGAGTACCCCGGCTGGAAGGAGACCGTCTGCGCTGTGTGCGGGAGCGAGCAGGATGGCCCGCAGGAAATCCCCCCGCTGGGCCACAACTGGGGCCCGGAAAAGCTGGATGTTGCTGCTACCTGCATCATGCCCGGCCTGAAGTCCCGCATGTGCACCCGCTGCAACACGCGGGAAGAGTGGGAGACGGATTACGGCAGCCACAGCTGGGGTGAGTGGCGCCTCATCACCCAGGGCGACTGCGTTAACCCCGGCACGGAAGCCCGCACCTGCTCCCTCTGCGGACAGGAGCAGAGCCGCCCTGCTGCGGGCGGCGCCCATGCCTTTGGCGAATGGCAGGAAACCAAGGCGCCCACCTGTACCGAGCTGGGCAAGCGTGAGCATGTCTGCACCCGCTGCGGCTATACGGAGTGGGGCACCATTGCCAAGGCAGACCACAACTTTGGCGCGTGGTATGTGGTAACGCCCGCCCAGATCGGCGTGGCTGGTCTGGAGCAGCGCGACTGTACCTATGGCTGCGGGACAAACGAGCAGCGGGAGATTCCGCCGCTGGAGGAAGACGCAAATGTGCCCGGCAATGTGAATCCTGACGGCCTGACCGTCACCAAGTCCGCGCCCCTGGGCAGCCACAGCAGCTACTATTATCCCGGCGAGCAGGTCCCCTTCACCATCACCGTAACCAACAACACCGGTGTAGCGCTGTTTGATGTGGAAATCACCGACCCCATCAAGGGCGGCAACGAGGATGCTACGGTTGACCGCATCCCTTCCATGCAGCCCGGTGAAAGCACAACGGTGACCTTCACCTACACCACCACCGAGGCAGATGCTGCCATCGGTACGGAATGCTTCTGGAATACCGCCTATGCCACCGGCTATACTGCCGACGGCACCCAGGTCAACGGTACGAGCAACACGGTCAAGGTGCTTTGCGTGATGCCTCATGGAATCAGCATCTCCAAGACCGTGTCCAGCACCCCCGCCAACGGCGAGTTCTACGTGCCCGGCGAGACCATCTGCTTCATCATCTCCATGTCCAACGACACGACCTATCCTCTCTATTGCGTCACGCTGACCGACCCGCTGTGCGAGGATCAGTACTTCCATGATGAGGTCAATGACATGAGCTACCTGTACATGGATAACCTCTATGTAAGTGAGGATAACCCCCTGGGTTTCAGCCAATCCGCACGTGTCGCCCCCACCTACGTCGTGACCGAAGCGGACGCTGAGGCCGGTTTTGTCACCAACACAGCTATCGTGAATTATCAGACCTGGTACGGCGAAAACAAGTCCGACAGCGCTTCCGTTACCGTCAAGTGCGGCAAGGCAAGCGACGCCGTGGTCCTTGAGAAGATCGATATGCGCAGCCCGGCAAATGGTGAATACTATGTCCCGGGCGAGGTGATCAAGTACGGTCTGACCGTCCGTTCCACCGAGGATAACCCGCTTCAGAACATCATCATCTATGATCCCCTCAAGGGCGGCAATCAGGTCGTTTTCGGCCCGGCCGACTCCTGGGTGCTTGGCGCTGGGTTTGATTACACTGTGACGGAAGCGGATGCGCAGCGCGGTTATATCGAGAATACCGGCTATGCCACCTTCACCTACCAGAACACCGGTGAGGACGGCGCGGTGTATTCCAACACCCTCACCCTGCCCTGCGGCTTCGTGAAGGATGCCGGTCTGTCCGGCGCGCTGAGCGTCACCAAGTCCGTCACCAGCACCCCCGCTAACGGCAGCTATTATGTTCCCGGCGAGACGGTGACCTACGAAGTGTATGTGAAAAACAACGGTGAACCGCTGGATAGCCTCCATGTATCTGACTGGATGTGGGAGCAGGATCGCGTATTCGGCACCATTGCGACTGGAGAAGACGTGACATATCCCGTTACCCATATCGTGACTGACGCACATGCCCGCGCAAAGCATGTGAATAACATCGCCTGTGCAACGGCCATCGATAAAGAGGGGAATCAGATTGCGGAATACTCCAATCTGGTGAAGGTGCCCTGCGGCTTCCCTGAGGGTGATGATCCCTTCGGCGTGCTGACCGGCCTGGATATCAGCAAGGAAGTGGAGAGCCTGCCCCTCAACGGCAGCTATTACACGGAGGGCGAAACCGTTGCCTACAAGATCATCTACACCAACAGCGGCGAGCTGCCCCTGACGGACGTACAGATCTACGACGCGATGGGCGGCATGGGCGAGATCGCTACCGCAGAGACGCTGAACCCCGGCGAGAGCCGTGCGTGCTGGCTCAACCACACCGTAACTGCCGTCGACGTAAGCCGCGGCTACATCTCCAACACTGCTGTCGGTCAGTTTGAGCTGAACGGCTGGGTCAACACCGCCAGCTCCAACACCGTGACGGTAGATACCAACGGCAAACAGGATCTCTGGACCGTCCACCCCTTCTGGCCCGATGAAGATCCTGAATACGATCCAGGCGCCGGTTGGCTCCCGGACAGCGATCCTGCCCTCGAGGGAGATACGCCTTCCTTCGGCACCATCGATACGGATGCGCTGCACAGCGGCGAAACCTACTGTGTGCGCACCATCACCGGCCGCGACAATGTGTCCGTCAGCTATGAAACCGGCTTCTGCGCCGTGCACGGCCCGGTCCAGGCATCTGCGCTGCTGATGCAGCAGGCGGCTGCAACGCCCGAAATGCAGGTGCAGGCGGCAGCCTACGCCACGGCCCTGTGGCGCAGCGAGGTGGAGAAGCTCTATCAGGAGCTGATGGCCGCTGCTGATCCGACGGCCCAGGCTGTTCTGATGACCGAGTACATCCGGTTTGTTGCCGATATTGCCAACTACGAGGCGATGCTGAAGGTTCTGCATCCCGATCAGCCCGCGCTGGTGGCCGTTAAGGTTGCGGAAATCTGGGAGAACAAGTGCATTGACCTTTGCTACGATACCCACGCAGCTGCTGACGAACGCAAGGACAGCCTGTTGGCTGTGACGCCCACCGCCGGTGCCGCGGCTGTCAGCTGCACCTGCGAAGTCACAGCGCAGGAAGCCGGCCGGAAGGCCATCGTTCAGCGCTATTGCGCCATGCACGGCTTCCCCTTCAGCATGACCGATGCGCTGCTGCAGGGCAATGATACTGCTGGTGCCTGGACGATGGTTCGTCAGATCTGGGGCGTGGAGCTGACCAGCGCCTACAACAAGCTCTATGCGGCCATGGGCGAAAACAAGCTTCTTGCCATGGCTGAGCAGCATGCGCTGACCCAGTGGATGATGGCTCGTGAGGCGTCCCTGATCGCGCTGTATCCCGACAATCCCGAAGTCGTGGTGCAGCTCATGACGAAGCTCATCATGGCGCGTGTGAACGAGCTGTGCCAGATGACCAACTGATTCAGAATAAGTATCCGCGCTGACCGGGATGAGACGGCGTCCCGGTCAGCAAAAACAAATCGTCCATCAAGCATGAAAGGATTGATTCGATGAAGAAGCTCCTGTCCCTGCTGCTGGCAGCCATGATGCTGCTGGGCTGCCTCCCCGCGATGGCGGAGGCGGGCACCTTTACCGCCAATGCTGACAAATACATGATTACCGCGTACAAGGGTTCGGATGAGAACCTGTTCGTACCTGCCAGCGTTGACGGTGTGCCAACCCCCATTATCAACTGGCAGACTATCAATGGCGCGAAGAAGGCTGTAACGCTGACCCTTGAGGAAGGTATTACCCAGATCCGCAGCAATAATATCGCCAGCCTGAACATCACTCAGCTGACCCTGCCCAGCACGCTGGAAGTGATTGCCAACAACAACATCTATCAGACCGACAAGCTGACTGAGGTGACGGTTCCCGCTGCAGTGTCC
>JAFQIB010000071.1 GCA_017397765.1 Clostridia bacterium
TTTTCGGCAGTTCGAGGGAGGACTTCAGTCCGACTAGCTCGGTCAACGGTTCCGTTGACCGAGCGTAGCCACCACACAGCATTGGCTGTGTGATGGCCGAGGGGGAAAACGCCCCGCCCCGGCGGCAAAGCCCCCGGATACAATGACAGTCAGAGGGCCTGCGGGCCCTCCGACACCTCCCGGAGGTTTTTTGACAGTCTGAAGCAGGCACGGAAGTGTCTGCTTTTTTGCTGCATTCAGCTTGACTTTCTTCTCTTTTTGCAGTATGATAAGTATGATTTGTATAACTTTGTACACAAGGAGGCACGCATATGCAGCAGCATCCCCCCGGAAAGTATGCCTGGACCGTCAAGGTCGGCGAAAAAGGCCAGTTTGTGATCCCCAAGGAGGCCCGGGACCTCTTCGACATTCAGCCCGGCGACACCCTGATCCTGTTTGGTGACGTGGAGCGCGGCATCGCCATCCCGCCCAAGGCCGCGCTGGAAGCCATTCACCGCCAGATTTACGAGCAAAAGGAGAATTGACCCATGAAAATCGCCTGGTTCTGCATTCCCGCCGCAGGGCACACCAATCCCACGCTGGGCGTTGTCCGGCAGCTGACCGGCGGCGGTCACACCGTCCGCTACTATTCCTTTGACATGTACCGGGAACGGATCGAAGCCGCCGGGGCAGATTTCATTCCCGTGGATGATTACTGCGCCGAAATGCACCTCTCTCCCGCCGACGGCAAGCGCATCGCCACGGATACCGCCTTCGCCACCAAGATCCTTGCCGACACCACCCTGGCCCTGGATGAAGCCATGCTGGCGGAGCTGCGCAGTTTCCAGCCAGACGTCATCGTCGCAGATTCCATGGCCCTGTGGGGCAAGCTCCTGGCCATCAAGCTGGGCGTGCCATTCGTGTCCTCCACAACGACCTTCGCCTTCAACAAGGAATCCGCCCAGGTGATGCAGCAGGGGCTGGGCGATCTGTTCAAACTGCTCCTGAGCCTGCCGAAGATCAACCGGCAGCTGAAGCGGCTGCAGAAGGCAGGCTATCAGATCAACTCCATCCTGGACGTGGTGCAGAACGACAACAGCACCAACACCGTCGTCTACACCTCGAAGCACTTCCAGCCCAGCGCAGAGAGCTTCTCCGACAAGTACGTCTTCGTCGGCCCCAGCGTCACGGAGAAGGCGCCCCTCCCCCGCCTGACCGACAAGCCCCGCGTGTATCTCTCAATGGGCACGGTCAACAACGATATGCCCGCCCTGTACCGCGCCTGCATTGCCGCGCTGGCAGACAAGTATGAGCTGATCCTCTCCGTCGGCGAGCAGGTCGATCCTGCCTGCCTGGGCGAGCTGCCGCCCCACGTCACCGCAGCCCAGCGGGTGGATCAGATGGCTGTGCTGGCAGACTGCGACGCTTTCCTCACCCACTGCGGCATGAACAGCGTCTCTGAAGCCCTGTACTGCGGCGTACCGCTGGTGCTCTTCCCCCAGACGGCGGAGCAGAAGGGCGTGGCCAACCGCACGGCAGCGCTGGGCGCAGGCCTGCTGCTCCCCGACAGCTCGGAGACTGCCATCCGCGCGGCGGTGGACGCCGTCCTTGCAGACAGCAAATACCGCGAAGCCGCCGGGCAGATCCGCGCCAGCTTCCGCAGCTGCGGCGGTGCGCAGGAAGCGGCGGACTTCATCCTCCATGTGGCAAAGAGCTGATTGGATAAGCGACAGCTCCCATCCCATCGCTGCGAATTGCTGCTGATCCATACAACATTCTTTTATATCCGGATATCAAAACGGCGGAGCTGCACACCGGCAGCCCCGCCTTTCAGTTTTGGGTCTACTTAATACTTCCACGCTTCGATGCTGCGATGCACAACTGTGCCATCATAAGCGTCAATCAGGTATTCAGCACACAGGTCGTCCGTGCTGAGCAGGATACTCCACACCGGCACGTCGCCGTCCAGGTCGCCGAGATCCTCACAGTTGTCGCGCATCGCCCACCTTGTCAGCGTAAAACTGCCATTTCCGTTGAAAGAGATGCTATCCTCAGGAATCTTTGCTTCGGCAGCAAAATCCCGCACAGCATATTGGACGGCTTTATACCGGTCGATCATCGTCACATCCGGAATCGCACAGGAGTATGAAATCATGCTCTCCCTGCCCCGGAAGTTCCAGTACAGCACGTTGATATTGGCCGTACCGTCTTCGCTTTTCCCGGGTGTGCCATGCAGGATCAGGAACAGGCTCCAAACCGGGCCATCCACATCCTTCACCGAAATAACCCAGCAGTCCTCCTGCGTCTCCACGCCCCATTGATTGCCGGGGCCAAAGGAAGCTTCATACCTTCCGGACTGCACCGCCGGCGCAATGGAGACGCCGCACAGCTCCTGCCAGAAGGCATTGGCGAAGGCAAGCGCCTGGTCTTTCTGCACCTGGCTCCTGTCCGGCGTATGCAGTTTGTAAGTGTCTGCAAGCGCTGTAGAGGCCAAGAGAAGCAGCAGAAGCAGCGAGATCAGTTTTTTCATGGGTATCCTCCGTTTCATATGGTCAGCCCTTTGTTTTTCTACCAGTCCGCCTGGTTCAAAATCTCCTCTGAATAAGCATATAGAGCTTTATCGGTTAACGAGCTTCATTTTTCCCGTTCCGTGATTTTGCGATACACGACTGTTCCCGTATCTGCAGAAACCAGGTAATCGGCGTGCTTTGTATCCGACCACAGCACGATACTCCACACCGGCACATTGCCGTCCAGGTCACCGAGGTCCTCGCAGATATCGCGCATCGCCCACTTCGTCAAAGTGAATTGACCATTCTCATTGAACGTGATGCTTTCCTCCGGAATGTCAGATGCAGCAGCAAAATCGCGGATGGACAACTGTACAGCCTTATAGCGGTCGATCATCGTCACGTCCGGGATTGCACAGGCATATGTGATCTGACTCTCCTTGTTCCGGAAACTCCAATACAGCACGTTGATATTGGCAGTGCCATCTTCGCTCATCACAGGCGTTCCGTGCAGCACCAGGAACAAACTGCTGACTGGCCCTTTCACGCTCCTGATGGAGATTGCCCAGCAATCCTCCTGCGTCTCCACGCCCCATTGATTACCGGGGCCAAAGGAAGCTTCGTATTTTCCGGACTGCACCGCCGGCGCGACGGAGACGCCGCACAGCTCCTGCCAGAACGCATTGGCGAAGGCAAGCGCCTGATCTTTCTGCACCTGGTTTCTGTCCGGCGTATGCAATTTGTAAGTGTCTGCAAGCGCTGTGGACGCCAGCAGAAGCAGCAGAAGCAGCGAAATCAGTTTTTTCATGGGCATCCTCCGTTCCTCTCATCAGCCGTTGCCGTTGTGGTTTTCCTGCCAGTCGATCTGGGTTCTGTAAATCTCCTTGGCATCAAAGAACTGATCCACTTCGCCGGTTTCCGCGTTCACACTCACCTGGTACTGATAGGGCTGCTGCTCGTAGGGCGCGCTGAACCGTACGTTCCACTGCCACTTTTTTCCCACGATCTCGCCATCCTGCCAGTCACTGACATAATACATTTTGACGTTCGCAATAAATTCATCCGACAGCAGCCGGGCACGCATGTCCTTCCCTTCTAATGCGCTGATGGCATCGATCGTCTTCTCAATCGCTTCCGCCATGTCGCAGGGGAAGGAATCCGGTTGTTTGTCATCGCTCCATGACGTATAATTCACATTCAGCACCGTGCCATCAGAGAGGGGCACGGCATGATCGAGCGCCCAGTCCTGGGGGTACATGGCCTTGCGGTACTCCATGGGCCAATTCACAACGCTGGGGCCATACTTGGCGATGACAGCCGCACTCTGTCCCGGATTGATGTTCACAACCTCATACAAGCTGCCATCCGGGTCCATATTGACCCGGCGGCTTTTGCCGGGATCTTCCGGATACAGGAAATTGATGCGCCAGATGACATTCTCCTTCTCGCCGATGTTGGAGCTCAGCTCCACCCGGACGCCGAAATCCGCCAGCGGCACGTCCGTATCCAGGTAAGCATAGGCCCGGGCAATCGCTTCCTCCTTCGTGAAGTCATCCTTGCCAGGCAATGCATACACGGTGCTGCCTGTTTCCAGCACCCCATAACGCTCCTCGACTTCGGTCATCAGCGCCAGCTGCTCCAGGTCCCAGTAATCATGATAGCCATATTGCAGGGTCATGCTGTTGAACCAATCCCTGTAGGCTTCTGACCGGTATTCATACCCCGGTGCATCCGTGTAACCCTCCTGGAAAGCGGGCTGGAACAGCTGCTCGGTTTCGGGCGCCAGCTTCAGATTGTCTTTGTAGACATAGCCGGTCACATTCCCCTGACGCACCTGAATCCAATGCTCGTTCCGGCTGATGATCTCCACCTGACTGCCGCCGGTCAGAATCCGGCTGGGGGTATCGGTGTACATCTTCTCATAGAGATTGGCGTGCTGCTGCCCTTCATCCGCCACAACAGTCGCCGTGGGCAGCGTGCAGTCCGGGTATTCCTCCACCAGCTGCACGAACAGCTCGGGGATATAGACCATCTCAATGCGTTCGCCCAGCTTGATGATTGCCTGCAGATACCGCATGCCCTTGCCGCCGGAGACCCCACGGAAGGGTTCATCGCGCCAGACGCTGCCGGTAATCGCAACCGGCACGCCCTGGCTGTACAGCGCCCCGGGGTATGTCGGATCATCATAGAAGGGATAGACAGGAATGCAGTCGTAGTCATCGCTGTGCAGAATCGCCGGATAGCTGGTTTCAAAGGTCAGCAGAGAGCTGTCGATCTCATTGCTCAGCGGCAGCTGCAGCACTGCTTCGGGCTCAGCTGCTTCGGTTTCGACGGCCAGCGCCGCGCCGGACAGGATGCTCAGCATCAGCACCACCGCCAGCAGCAGCACGCCGTTTTTCTTGTTTCGCGTATCCAACATATGGAGAATCCTCCGTTTCGTCCGTTTCAGGCCTCCCTGAAAGCCGGTGCAGAGGGCGGTTTGGCGCAGGCTGGACTGGGTCAGAACGCTCATAACCGTTTCGGCATAGCGCCGCCTCTCCGCCTTGTCGCAGCCCGTCAGCACAGCTTCGTCACAGGAGGTTTCGCAATAGAGGTTCATTTCCCGGCTGAGCAGATACACCACCGGATTCATCCAATGTATGGCTTTCGCAAGCACGATGAGGAGCTTCACGACCACGTCTCCGCGGCGGAAGTGCGTCCATTCGTGCCGGAACATCAGCAGTAATTCTTCATCGGAGGCGTCGCCTTCCGGCAGCAGCAGCCGAGGGTGCAAAACGCCCGTCACCATGGGACTGTCGATTGCAGGACAGGTAAACAGCGCTGGCGTTTTCCTCCCCTGTGCAACCTGAGCAAACAGATCCTGCGCCCGGTCTGACGCGGGAGCAGCCCAACGGTTCACCAGCCGCAGAAAGCGATGATGCCGCCAGCCTTCTCTTGCCAGCACGACAGCCGCGCCCACAGACCAGACAAGGAAGATCCCCTGCGTCCAGTTGATATGCACCTGACGGGCAGGCGCCTCTGCAATCTGCTCAGTGCCCTGCGGCATGATTGCAGCAGTCACGCCCGTCTGCACAGGCGTGACGGGGACTTCGTTCGCCACCTCAAAAACCGTCATGGGGGCGGGCGCTGCCGCAGCAGGCACAGCCTTCGCCGGTTCAGAAGCAGGCAGCGGAATTTGCACCGCCGGATGCGGCAGCGCAGGCCGCCACGGGATCAGGAAGCCCAGCAGCACAACCGTCAGCAGCGCATAGACCGTGCGCTGGCTGTAGCGTCGGGAAAGCACAGGCGCAAGGGCAGCCGTCAGGCATGTCACCGCGCCCATCGAAAGGGTGCAGCCAAGCAGCATTTGCAGCCAAGTAGCCATATTCATTCCTCCGTCAGCTTGTCAAACCATTGCCGCAGCTCGGTTTTGTCCCTGTCGCTCAGCTGCATGCCGGTCAAGCTGGCCAGCAGGCTGGAGAGGCTCTTGCCGTGCACCTGCTTCATGAAGGCAGAGGTTTCTGTCTGCAGGTATTCCTGGCGGGAGATCAGCGGAGAAAACGTCTTTTCTCTGCCCTTCCCCTTTTGTGCTTCCAGGAAGCCGCGTTCGATCAGCCGCGCCACAAGCGTCAGGCAGGTCTGCGGCTTCCAGGCTCGTTCCTTGCCCACCGCCTCCATCACCATGGCCGTGGTGACCGGCGGTTCCGCGCTCCAGATATAGTTCATGATAGCGAATTCGCTTTCCGGCAGCTGCATATCGATCTCTCCTTCCTTATTCGACAGCCTGTCTTGTTTATGATTCTACACCATGTAGAATTACTTGTCAATGGATTTTGCCCGTAACATTTGTAAAACATTGGGAGACGCTTTGCCTGTTTTCTTTGGGTGAAGCACTGCCATCTGACACGTCTTCCGCCTACAGGCACACCCCAGCTGCGCTTCCTTCTGCAGGCAATGCCATCCCATTGAAGCCCTGCCGTTTCTTCCATTGATGCAAATGTCGGCTGTACCAGATCATTCACAGCAAACGCCAAATCCGACCAAAAAGAAAAAAAGTGGCATAACGCCACTTCTTTACAGGCAGAGGGGCCGCATGGTTGCGGCACTTATAGGCCCTACCAGGGGCATAGCCCTGATTAGCCCTGCTTCTGCTTGTGCTTGGGATTCTCGCAGATCACCATGACCTTGCCCTTGCGGCGGATGATCTTGCACTTCTCGCAGATGGGCTTCACGGACGGACGAACCTTCATGCTCTGTTACCTCCTGTTGTAGAGTCTGAGCGGGTGCGGCGGATGCCTCCCCGGATTCTTCATACGTTGGGACTGATAACAGTCCAACAACTATTATACACCAGATGTGCCAAACCGTCAAGGGGAAATCCATGACAATTTGTTCCGCGCACCATGATATTTGGACTTGCCGCTATCAGGACTTGCTGCGCCAGGTGATACGGCCGCGGGTGAGGTCGTAGGGGCTCAGCTCGATGGTGACCTTGTCACCTTCGTAGATGCGGATGAAGTTCATACGCATCTTGCCGGAAATCACGGCGGTCACCTGATAGCCATTGGGCAGCTCAACCTTGAACATCGCGTTCGGAAGGGCTTCAATGACCTTGCCTTCCATTTCGATGACATCGCTCTTGGACATTGTCAGTCCTCCTTCTTGTCGGCGTCCACCGGAGTGGACGGATTGCTGATTTCTAAACCATGATCGGAAAGCGCCTTGCGCAGATCGCTGTCCTGCAGGTGATGATTGGGCAGCGTTGCGCCGTCCACATTCACCACAATGGGCTTCATGCGAAGATGCTTGACCTTCTTCTTTTTGGGGTGGTCAATCTTGCGGGTCAGGCCGTCAGCCATGAGGACAAACTGCTCGTCGATCACCTCAAGGACAATGAAGTATCGTCCTTCATCCCTGCCCTGGGTGGACAGCACCACCCGGCCGGGGATCATCGTCAGTTTCTCCATTACGCCTTGTCCTCCCAGCTGAAGCCCGGGAGCGTCAGGATCTCGGGCAGGCCCTCCTCGTTGATCGCGAGGGTATGCTCATAATGGCTGCACAGGCTCCGGTCGCGGGTACGATAGCACCAGCGGTCCGGGTCGCAGGTCACGCGCCAGTCACCGGCGGAGATCATCGGCTCAATAGCGATGGTCATGCCTTTGCGCAGGCGAAGGCCCTTGCCCGGGACGCCGTAGTTGTACACCGGCGGGTCCTCATGCATTTCACGGCCGATGCCATGACCGGTGAGATCACGGATCACACCGCAGCCATGGGCTTCCGCATATTCCTGGCAGGCATAACCCACATCGCCCAGGCGATTGCCGGCAATGCACTGACGGGCAGCCCGCCAGAAGCATTCCTCGGTGATGTCGATCAGCGCCTGCGCCTCGGCGGAGATCTCCCCCACCCCGGCAGTAAATGCGCTGTCCGACTGCCAGCCGTCCAGGATCAGACCGCAGTCCACCGAAATGATCTGGCCTTCGCGGAGCACCTGCTTCCTGCTGGGGATGCCATGCACCACAGCGTCGTCCACGGAAGTACACAGCGTTGCGGGATAGCCCTCGTAGTTCAGGAAGGACGGGATGGCGCCGGCCTTGCGGATCAGCGATTCTGCATACGCATCCAGATCTGCAGTCGTCACGCCGGGCTTGATCTCTGCACGAAGCTTCTGATGCACCTCGTAGAGCAGCGCGCCCGCCGCACGCATCTTTGCAATCTGGTCAGGATTCTTCAAACTGATCATGGCTTCAGCCCTTCACGACATTCAGGATGGACGCAAAGATCGTATCCATGTCCTGCGCGCCGTCGATCACCTTGAGGTTGCCCTTCTTCTGGTAGTAATCCACCAGCGGAGCGGTCTGCTCATGGTACACATTCAGGCGGGCCAGCACAGTCTCTGCGCTGTCATCCTTGCGCTGAATCAGCGCTTCGCCGCACTTGGCGCACTTGGTCTCGCCGTTCAGGTGGGACACATGGTAGGTCGCACCGCAGGCCAGGCAGACGCGGCGGCCGCTCAGGCGAGCGATCAGCTCTTCGTCAGCCACGTCCAGGTCGACCACCACGTCGATCCGGGCGATGGTGTCCAGCGCCTCAGCCTGGGGCACCGTGCGGGGGAAACCGTCCAGGATGTAGCCATTCTGGCAGTCATCCATGGCAAGGCGCTCACGGACGATATCGATGATGACGTCGTCGGGAACGAGCTTGCCGGCTTCCACATACTGCTTTGCCTTCAGACCGGTGGGCGTTTCCTCCTTCATGGCACGGCGGAGGATATCGCCGGTAGAAATCTGGGGAATGTTCAGCGCGTCACAGATGCGCTGAGCCTGCGTGCCCTTGCCTGCACCAGGAGGGCCAAGAAAGATCACATTCATGATGATGCTCCTTCCTGCAAAATCGTCGCTCTTGTTAGCTTACGTCGTTCATGCTGCGCATATGATGAGCATTGCGCAAAACTTTGAAAAAAGCCATGCACCGAAGAAGTAGACTTACGACGGTGCATGGCCATTCGATTACATGAAACCGTTGTCCTTGTCGCTCTCGATGCCGCGGATGGCCATCTCACCCTTGATCGTGCGAATGGTCTCCAGGGAGACAGACACAGCGATCAGCATGGAAGAGGCCGCAAAGGGCACCTGGAGGTTCAGACCGGACAGCATCAGCGTGGGGATCGCAGCCAGCACAGCCAGGAACAGCGCCGCAAACAGGTTGAGGCGGTTGGTGGTGCGCTGCAGGTAAGCTGCAATGTTCTTGCCGCGCTGACCGGGGATGGTCGCGCCCTGCTGCTGCAGCTGCTCCGCCTGCTTCTTGGCATCAAAGGAGATGCTGGAGTAGAAGAAGGTGAAGGCGAAGATCAGAAGTGCAGACAGAATCAGGTGCACCCAGGCACCGTTCACCAGGTGGGTGTTGCAGAACTGGGTGAACCAGCCGTAAGGAGCGGTGGGATCAGCCAGCTGAGCAATGGTGCCGGGGAAGGACAGGAAGCTGTACGCGAAGATCAGCGGCATAACGCCCACAGCAATGACCTTCAGGGTCATGTGGGTGTTCTGGCCACCGTACACGCGACGGCCCTTGACCTGCTTGGCAATCTGCAGCGGAATGCGGCGCTCGCCCAGGTCAATGAAGGTAACAATAGCAGTCAGGATGACCAGCAGAGCCAGAATCGCGAAGGCGCCCAGGAAGGCGGTCACGGTGCCGGCAGTGCGGAAGCCGCTGACAATACCATTGAACAGGTTAGACACGATACCGACGAAGATCAGCAGGGAGATACCGTTACCGATGCCCTTCTCGGTGATCCGCTCGCCGATCCACATAGCCAGGGCAGTACCGCCGGCCATGGAAACGCCGATGAGGATGTTGTTCCAGATACCGTCCTTGGCATAGCCCAGACCGTTGGACAGGCCGATAGCCTGGATCACAGCCAGCGCCACGGTGAGGTAGCGGGAGATACGGTTGATCTTCTCGCGGCCGCCCTCCTCCTGCTGCATGCGCTCCAAAACAGGAAGCGCAATGCACAGGAGCTGCATGATAATGGACGCATTGATGTAGGGGGAGATACCCATGGCCATAATGGTCATCTGGGACATCATGCCGCCGGTCATCATGTTCATCATGTCCAGCAGGGGCAGCGTGGTGGCACCCTGATTGCGCAGGGCATCCAGATCGATGCCGGGCGCGGGGATGCAGCCCACGAGACGGAACAGAATCAGCATACCGAAGGTATAGAGGATCTTTTTACGCAGGTCTTCGATCTTCCACAGCTTGCGAATGTAATCAAGCATGTCAGATCACCTCGCAGGTGCCGCCAGCGGCTTCAATCTTCTCCTTCGCGGATGCGGTAAACTTGGCAGCCTTCACGGTCAGCTTCTTGGTCAGCTCGCCGTTGCCCAGGACCTTCAGGCCATCCTTGGACGCGTGGATCATACCGCAGTCGATCAGGATCTCTTCGGTCACGACAGCGCCGTTCTCGAAGACTTCCAGAGCTTCCACATTGATGCACTCGTAATCAGTACCAAAGATGTTGGTGAAGCCCTTCTTGGGCACACGACGGTACAGGGGCATCTGGCCGCCCTCGAAACCGGGGCGCTTGCCGCCGCCGGAGCGAGCCTTGGCACCCTTGTGACCCTTACCAGCAGTCTTGCCCAGACCGGAGCCAACGCCGCGGCCAAGACGCTTGGCAGCGGTGGTGGAACCCTCGGCGGGATGCAGCTCGTGCAGTTTCATTCGGGGTTTCCTCCTTTACTCGTTGACTTCTTCAACCTTCACCATGTGCTTCACGGCGAAGATCTGGCCGCGGATGGCGGCGTTGTCGGGCTTGGTCACCGTCTGGCCAACCTTGCGCAGGCCCAGAGCGGCAACAGTCGCCTTATGCTTGGGCAGAGAGGCGATGGGAGACTTGATCAGAGTAACCTTCAGCATTTCTCTCTACCTCCTTAGCCCAGGATCTCTTCCACGGTCTTGCCGCGCATCTTGGCGACTTCCTCAGCGCTGCGCAGCTGCTTGAGGGCCTCGATGGTGGCCTTGACCATGTTGATGGGGTTGTTGGTGCCGAAGGACTTGGTACGGATGTCCTTCACGCCAGCCAGCTCCAGCACCGCACGGGCAGCGCCGCCGGCGATCACGCCGGTACCTTCGGGAGCGGGCAGCAGCACCGCCTTGGCGGTGGAGAAGTAGCCCACAGAATCATGGGGAATAGTGGTGCCGTTCAGGGGCACATTCACCAGGTGCTTCTTGGCATCTTCGTTCGCCTTGCGGATGGCCTCGGGAATTTCCGCAGCCTTGCCCATACCGGCGCCGACGCGGCCATTCTCGTCACCCACAACGACCAGCGCGGAGAACCGCATGTTGCGGCCGCCCTTAACGGTCTTGGAGACGCGGTTGACAGCAACCAGGCGATCCTTGAATTCGCTTGCCTGTTCGTAGCGTTGCATTTCCGTTGCTACCTCCTTCTTAGAATTCCAGACCCGCTTCACGGGCGCCATTGGCCACTTCGGCCACACGGCCAGTGTACACATAGCCGCCACGGTCGAAGACGACGGTCTTGTAGCCAGCGGCGATGGCACGCTCAGCAATGAGCTTGCCCACCAGCTTGGCAGCGCCCTTCTTGTCCAGCTCGTTCAGCTGCTCCTGGATGCCCTTCTCCATGGTGGAGGCGGCACACAGGGTCTTGCCGGCGACATCGTCGATCAGCTGGACCTGGATGTGCTTCAGGCTGCGGTAGACGGACAGACGCGGCATTTCAGGGGTGCCGCTGATCTTCTTGCGGACGCGGGCATGACGAATCTCACGCAGTTCCGCACGGTCACGCTTCTTGAACATTTGCAGTCACTCCCTTTCTTACTTCTTACCGGTCTTGCCTTCCTTGCGGCGGACATGCTCATCCACATACTTGATGCCCTTGCCATGGTAGGGTTCGGGCTTGCGGATGGCGCGGATGTCAGCAGCGAGGGCGCCAACGACCTGCTTGTCGATACCCTTGACCACGATGGTGTTCTGGTTGGGGGTCTCGAAGGTCACGTTTTCGGGAGCCACACGAACAACGTCGTGGCTGAAGCCGATCTTGATGACCAGATTCTTGCCGTCCTTGCACTCGGCGCGGTAGCCGGTACCGACCAGCTCCAGGGTCTTGGCAAAGCCGGTGGACACGCCAACGACCATGTTGTTGACCAGGGTGCGGTACAGGCCGTGCATCGCACGGTGGGGAGCAGCGTCAGAGGGGCGGGTGAGGGTAACGATGTTGCCCTCCTGGTTGACGGTGATAGCGGGATTGACCTGCTGGGTCAGCGTGCCCTTGGGGCCCTTGACGGTGACCAGGTTGTCGCTATCCACAGTGACCGTCACGCCCGCGGGAACAGTGATCGGAAGTCTTCCGATACGAGACATGATATCACACCTCCATTAAGCGTGTCGGTCTATTACCAGATGTAAGCCAGCACTTCGCCGCCGATGGCGTTCTTGCGGGCTTCCTTGTCAGTCATCAGACCCTTGCTGGTGCTGATGATCGCAATGCCCAGGCCGCCCAGAACCTTGGGCAGCTCCTCGCAGCGCGCGTACACGCGCAGGCCGGGCTTGCTGATGCGCTTCAGACCCGCGATGACGGGGGTCTTGCCATTGATGTACTTGAGAGTCACCTTGATCTCGCCCTGCAGGCCGTCGTCGATGAAATCGACAGACTTCACATAGCCTTCAGCCAGAAGGATCTTGGCGATGGCCTTCTTGGTGTTGCTGGCGGGCAGCGTCACAGAGTCGTGCTTGGCGATCTGCGCGTTGCGGATTCGGGTGAGCATATCGGCGATGGGATCATTCACAACCATGATGGTACCTCCTTCCGTTTGTCTCCCCGATTACCAGCTGGCCTTGCGCACGCCCGGGATCTCGCCCTTGTAAGCGAGCTCACGGAAGCAGACACGGCACACGCCGTACTTGCGCAGGACAGAGTGGGGACGGCCGCACAGACGGCAGCGGGTGTAAGCGCGGGTGGAGAACTTAGGCGTCCTCGCCTGCTTGATCTTCATACTCGTCTTTGCCATTGTTGTTCTCCTCCTTATTACGCCTGAGCGAAGGGCATGCCCATCAGACGCAGCAGCTCCTTGCACTCCTCGTCGGTCTTCGCGGTGGTGACGAAGATCATCTCCATACCGCGGATGTTCTCGACCTTGTCGTACTCGATTTCGGGGAACAGCAGCTGCTCGCGGATGCCCAGGGCGTAGTTGCCGCGGCCGTCGAAAGAGGTCGCAGACACGCCGCGGAAGTCGCGAACGCGGGGCAGAGCGATGTTGACCAGCTTGTCCATGAACTCATCCATGCGCTGGCCGCGCAGGGTGACCTTGGCGCCAACGTTCTGGCCCTCACGGAGCTTGAAGTTAGCGATGGACTTCTTGGCCTTGGTGATCATGGGCTTCTGGCCGGCGATGGCGGTCAGCTCGTTGACGGCCATTTCGAAGGCCTTGGTGTTGTCCTTCAGGTCGCCCAGACCCATGTTGATGACGATCTTCTCCAGCTTGGGGATCTCCATCACATTCTTGTAGCCGAACTTCTGCTGAAGAGCAGGAACAGCCTCGGCCAGGTACTTTTCCTTCATACGGGTAGCCATCAGACTTTTCCTCCTTCTCAGATTTCAGCGCCGCACTTCTTGCAGGTGCGGACCATCTTGCGGACATTCTTGCCATTCTCGGTGGTCACGGTAACCTTGTGAGCCACGCGGACGGGCTTGCCGCACTTTTCGCAGATCAGCATCACGTTGGAAGCGTCGATGGGAGCTTCCTTCTTCACGATGCCGCCGGGCTGCATGGCGTTGCGGGCCTTCTGGTGACGGGTCACCATGTTCACGCCCTCAACGATGACCTTGCCGGTCTTGGGGAACGCAGCGGCGATCTTGCCCTTCGTGCCCTTATCCTTACCGGTGATGACCATCACCAGATCATTCTTACGAACGTGCATCTCTTCCGCCTCCTCTTACAGAACTTCGGGAGCCAGGGAGACGATCTTCATGAAGTCCTTCTCACGCAGCTCGCGGGCAACGGGTCCAAAGATACGGGTGCCCTTGGGCATCTTGGCATCGTTGATGATAACGGCGGCGTTATCGTCAAACTTGATGTAAGAGCCGTCAGGACGGCGCTTGTTCTTGCGCATACGGACGATGACGGCCTTGACGACGTCGCCCTTCTTCACGGTGCCGCCGGGGGTAGCGGTCTTGACGCTGGCCACGATGATGTCACCGATGGAACCGTCGCGACGGAAAGAACCGCCCAGCACGCGGATGCACATGATTTCCTTGGCGCCGGAGTTATCGGCAACCTTAAGCCGGGTTTGCGGCTGAATCATAGTATTTCCTCCTTAACGCGCGGATTACTTAGCCTTCTCGATGATCTCGACCAGGCGCCAGCGCTTGTCCTTGGAAAGCGGACGGGTCTCCATCACCTTGATGGTATCGCCAACGCCACACTCATTGTTCTCGTCATGAACCTTCAGCTTGGAAGTCTTGTTCATGATCTTGCCATACAGCGGATGACGAACGCGGGTCTTGATCTGAATGACGCAGGTCTTGTCCATCTTGTCGGACACGACCACGCCGATACGGGTCTTACGCAGACCGCGCTCCACATTGTTGTTGATTTCAGACATGGCAGCAGCTGCCTCCTTCCACTCTCACTTACGCCTGTTCCTTCTGGCGCAGCACGGTCAGCGCACGAGCGATGTCGCGCTTCACCGCAGTAATCTGCATGGTGTTCTGCAGCTGGCCGGTAGCGAGCTGGAAGCGAAGGGTGAAGAGCTCCTTCTTCAGCTCAGCAACGGTCGCAGTCAGCTGCTCATTGCTCATGGAAACAAATTCGTTCGCCTTCATTACTCTTCACCAGCCTCTTCGTTCGCGGGCTTGTCAGCGCGCTTGATGAACTTGGTCTTCAGGGGCAGCTTGTGGGAAGCCAGACGCAGAGCCTCGCGGGCGATCTCCTCGGAGATGCCGGCGACCTCGAACAGAACGCGGCCGGGCTTGACAACAGCAACCCAGTACTCGGGAGAGCCCTTGCCGGAACCCATTCGGGTCTCAGCAGGCTTCTCAGTCACGGGCTTATCGGGGAAGATCTTGATCCAGACCTGGCCGCCACGCTTGGTGTAGCGGGTCAGGGCGATACGGGCAGCCTCAATCTGCTGAGAGGTAACCCAGCAGGGCTCGGTGGCCTGCAGGCCGAAATCGCCGTAAGCCAGGAAGTTGCCACGGTGGGCAGCACCCTTCATGCGGCCGCGGAACTGCTTGCGGCGCTTGACTCTCTTGGGCATCAGCATGGTTACTTGACCTCCTTCGCGGCGGGAGCCTTCTTGACCTTGGGCAGAATCTGGCCCTTGTAGATCCAGACCTTCACGCCCAGGCGGCCGAAGGTGGTCTTCGCCTCGGCAAAGCCGTAGTCGATGTTGGCACGCAGGGTCTGCAGCGGGATGGAACCCTCGTGGTAGTGCTCGGTACGGGCGATATCAGCGCCGCCCAGACGGCCGGAAACGCTGGTCTTGATGCCCTTGACGCCGGGCAGCTTCATGGCGCGGCCCTGCGCCTGCTTCAGCGCGCGGCGGAAGGAGATGCGCTTCTCCAGCTGCGCGGCAATGTTCTCAGCCACCAGCTGAGCGTCGGCGTCGGGCTGCTTGATCTCCATCACGTTGATCTGAGCGGCACGGCCGAGGAAAGCGGTGACGTCCTTCTTCAGCTGCTCGATGGTCGCGCCCTTGGGGCCGATGATCATACCGGGCTTGCTGGTGAAGATGTTGATGGTGACGGTCTGAGCGGTACGCTCGATATCGATCTTGCTCACGCCGGCGGCGAAGTACTTGTCCTTCAGCATGGTACGGAGCTTGTTATCCTCGACCAGGTAGTTGGCAAAATCCTTCTTGCCAGCGTACCAGCGGCCGCTCCAGCCGAAGACCACGCCCACGCGTGCGCCGTGGGGATTGACTTTCTGACCCATGAGTAAACCTCCTTACGCCTTCTTCTGGTCCAGCACCACGCTGATGTGGCTGGTGCGCTTGAGCATGGGGGACGCGCTGCCGCGGCTGCGGGCAACGTAGCGCTTCAGCGTGGGGCCGGGGTTGGCGTACACTTCGGCGACGTA
>JAFQIB010000072.1 GCA_017397765.1 Clostridia bacterium
CCAGGGCATCACCCTGTACGACTATGTGCAGTCCATCTTCGCCGAGTACGGCTACTTTGTGGAGAAGGTCGTGTCCGTCACCCTGCCCGGCAAGGAGGGTCTGGGCCGCATGAAGGAAATCATGGCTGGCCTGCGCACCAATCCTCCGGCAGAGATCTGCGGCATGAAGGTCACCGCTGTGCGCGACTACAAGACCGGCCTGCGCACCGCGAACGGCGTTTCCGAGCCCACCGGCCTGCCCGCCTCCGACGTGCTCTACTTCGAGCTGGAGAACGGCAACTGGGTCTGCGTGCGTCCCTCCGGCACCGAGCCCAAGATCAAGCTCTACGTCAACACCAACGCCGCCGACAAGGCGACCGCCGAGCAGCTCAACGCTGACCTGCGCGTGGCTTCCGAGGCGCTGCTGAAGTAATTCAGGCAAGTGCATACGGCCCGTCCCTCCGGGGGCGGGCTTTTTGCATGCAGGGCAGCGAGGGCCGGCCGGGCGTTTCGTTTGATCGAATGGGGGAGATTGCGCATGTAGCTTGCCGCCTCATTCCGCCTGCCTTTTGCTGTTTGACTTCCCTCAAGGATTGTGCGCCGCACAAAAATCCCGTCCGGAATCATCTGCTCCGGACGGGATGTCATTTTTTCAGAAGGAGAAGCGCTTCGTTTCCCCTCGCTGGGTGACGGGATGCTTTTGCGTCCATGCGGCAGCCAGGGCAGAGCCGTCTGACAGGAGGGAAACGCGGGGATGCCGGCATTCCGGATGCGCTTCCCGGTAGGCACGGGCGGCAGCCTTCACGGCGGCCATATCCCCCTGCAGGAAGGGCGGCAGATAGCCAGTGTTGTCCGTGGCGAGCCGGTCGGCGATCATTGCGTCGCGCAGGGCGGCCTTCTCCACGCCAAGCCCCAGGAAGGCGTCGTACACCAGCCGGGTCAGATTGTCCAGGCTCCATCGGCCCTGCCGGGCGGCCATCTTTTTGCCCAGCAGCAGATAGAGGTCAAAGGGTCGCATGCCGGTTGCCGCCAGCGCCAGCGCCTCTGCCAGCGCAAAGCGGCCGCTGTTGTGGATGCGCTCCACGGCTTCGGCGGCGTCGTGGAGCTGCCGAAGCTCCCCATAGCTGATCCAGGGGGTGGACAGCACCTCATAGGGCGGATCGGGGGCGAAGCGTGCGCCCCATGTTTCCGTCCGCAGACGGCTGCCGTGGATGAATTTCAGGAAGCCCAGCTGCAGCTGATGGGGATGAAGTTCAAAGGCATTGTCAAAGCTTTGGCCGAAGGTGACGAAATCCTCCTCCGGGAGCCCGGCGATGAGATCGATATGCAGGTGGATATTGCCGGGCGCCAGGATGCGGCGGATGCGGTCCACCAGCTTTGCCATGTCGGTTTTCCTGTCGCAGGCGGCCAGCGTCGCGCTGTGGAAGGACTGCAGCCCGGCCTCCATCTGGAACAGACCCGCCGGAGCGGTGGCCAGCAGCGCCAGGGTCTCGTCGTCAAACAGATCGGCGGCAACCTCGAAATGATAGCAGACCTCGCCGATGCGGCCCTCGGCCTTGGCGTCGATCAGGCCGCGGAGCAGCGTCAGGGTGCGCGCCTTATGGCAGTTGAAGGTGCGGTCAATGAGCTTGACGGTGTCTGCACCGCTGCTGCCCAGGCGGATCAGCAGCGCCAGGGCTTCCTCCACTGGCATGAACTGCACGGTGCGGGCGTCGGGGGCCTCCTTGTTGCCGGAGAGGCAGAAGGCGCAGGAGAAGGGGCAGCCGCGGGAGGTCTCCACATAGGCCATGCGGCCGCCGAGGGCTGTTTGCCAGTCATCGTCATACAGATCGCTGCGGGGGGCGGGGGCCGGAGCGGGCGGGGAGAGATGCAGCCCGCTGGCTGTGCGGAAGCAAACGCCGGGGATGGGCGCCGGATCGGTTCCCTCCGTCAGGGCCTTCAGCAGGGCGGGCAGGCTCTCTTCGCCTGCGCCGCGCAGCAGATAGTCGATCGGCATTTCCCGGAAGGTTTCTGCTGCTGAAAAGGTGGCCTCCGGGCCGCCGGCGATCACGATGATCTCCGGCTTGAGCACCTTGACCCGGCGGATCAGTTGGGCGGCGCATGCCCGGTTCCAGATGTACAGGGAGACGCCCAGCACGTCCGGGGCGGTTGCCATCACCTGGTGCAGCAGATCCTCCTGCGTTTCGTTGATGTTCAGATCGCAGATGGTGACGGCCATGTCGGGCAGCTTTTCATGGACCGCCTTTTGCAGGCAAAAGGGCGCGAGGGGCATATGGATATACTGGCTGGCAAGGCCGGTCAGTGTCAGGCGAAGGGACATAGCGGAACCTCCCGGTGTTTTTTCCATGAAACATTCTACCATACTCCCATTATGAATTGCAATTCCTGCGATTCAAGTGTATAATAAGATGATTCACTATGCAAAGAAAGGGCTGTACATGATGAAAATGAAGCCTGTATTGAAGGAAAGCCTCCGCCTGTACAAAAAGAACTTTCCCCAGCTGTGCCTGGCGCTGCTGGTGCAGCTGGTGCTGCGGGCCATGGCGCTCAGTCCGCTGCTGTTCCTGGCGGAGCAGACGCTTGCGCCCCTGGCATTCCTGGCCATTCCGCTCTATCTGCTGATCGTGCTGCCTGCACGGCAGAATTACGCCCTCGCCCTTAAGGACATGCAGGCGGGCGGCAGCGTGTTCTCCCTGCAGCTGATCTGCCTGAAGGATTATGGCAAAAAGCTGCTTCGTGGCCTGAAGGGCACGGTCTGCATTCTGCTGTGGAGCGCGTTGACCATTGTCAGCGTGACGTTGCTGTATGCAGCCTATGAGGGCCGCTGGGGCCTGGATGTGGTGACGCTGATGGGCATCTGCTCGTCCATCGGCGGCGGCGATTTTGTCAACGGTCTGCTGATCGTGGCGGCGGCGGTGGCGGCCAGCTGCCTGCTGATCCTGCTGGGCTGCGCGGTGCATTCCGGCAGCCGGCATGCTGCAGCGCTGGGGGATAAGACGCTGCTGAAGGGCCGCCGGATGGGCCTGATCGCGCTGTGGTTCCTGGGGCTGCTGCTGGTAGTTCCCTTTGCGGTGCTTGCGGTGCTGACGCTGGGCGAATATGCCCGCACGCTGCTTGATACGCTGATGAGCCTGGAGATGCCCTCCTTCAGCCTGAATGCAAAGCAGACCCTGGTGCTGGTGCTGGGTGCGGTGCTGCTGCTGCTGCCTTTCCTGCCGCTGAAGAATCTGCTGCCGTCGGTGTACCTGCGCATGGCAAAGGAGAAACGCGATGCTGCGGCTTGATCGCTGGCTGGTGACGCTGGGTGTGGGCAGCCGGAGCGAAATGCAGAAGCTGATCCGCAAGGGCGGCGTGCAGGTGGACGGGCTCCCTGTCCGCGATCCTGGCCAGCAGGTGAATGAGAACACTGCGGTGCTGACCGTCAACGGCCAAAGGCTGGACGGACGGCTCACCCGGCATGTGATGCTGCATAAGCCAGCCGGACTGCTGACGGCAGCCCGGGATAAAAAGCAGCCCACCGTCATGGATCTGCTGCCTGATGCCTATGCGGCCATCGGCTGCATGCCCGTGGGCCGGCTGGACAAGGACACGACGGGCCTGCTCCTGCTGACTACCGACGGAGAGCTGAACCATCGCCTCCTGGCGCCGGGGCGGCATGTGGACAAGACATACCTTGCCGAGGTGGACGGCCCGCTGGAGGCAAGCCATATCGCTGCTTTTGCGGCGGGGCTGCACCTGTCCGATTTTGACGCCCAGCCTGCGAAGCTGGAGATCCTCGGCCCGACCACGGGCCGTGTGACCGTCCATGAGGGGAAATTCCACCAGGTGAAGCGGATGTTCTCTGCCGTGGGCAGGGAGGTTGTGAAGCTCCACCGGGAGAACTTCGGCAGCCTGACGCTGGACAGCGAACTGCCGGAAGGCAAGTGGCGGGAGCTGACCGAGGAGGAGCTGAAGGCTCTGTATCAAGATGCACAGATGGAGGCCGTCCGATGAACGACCAGTATTATACCGCAGACCCGAACAGTGAGTCCCGTCCGGTGCCCTGCGCCTTTCCCTACCGGGGCTACGGGTTGAACTTCATGACCGACGCCGGCGTCTTTTCCAAGGGCGAGCTGGACGTGGGCTCCCGGCTGCTGCTGGATGCGCTGCCCGCCCTTTCCGGCGACGTGCTGGATCTGGGCTGCGGCTGGGGCGCTATCGGCGTGGCGGTGGCTAAGGCCAACAAGGACGCACGCGTGGTAATGGCGGACGTCAATCACCGGGCGCTTGGCCTGTGCCGCGACAACTGCGAGCGCAACGGCGTGACGGCAGAGGTCGTCGAATCCGACGGCATGGCGGCGCTCATGGACCGCACCTTTGACGCTGTTGTCACCAATCCGCCCATCCGAGCGGGCAAGCAGGTGATCTACAAAATGTTTGCAGACGCAGCAAAGACCCTGAAGCCGGATGGCGCGCTGTATCTGGTCATCCGCAAGCAGCAGGGGGCGGAGAGCTGCGTGAAATACCTCAAAACGCTGTACAACGACGTGGAAAAGCTGGATAAATCCGGAGGCTTCTGGGTGCTGAAGGCCAGCGATGCAAAGCAGGAAGCAATGGAGGAGGGCCATACCAATGAAATTTGACCGCGAGTATTTTGACGCTGGACTGTATCGCCTGGGCACCCGCTGCGAAAAGTGGGACGAGGCCCGCAAGGAGCACGGCGATGTGCTGCCCCTCTGGGTCGCGGATATGGATTTCCCCAGCCCGCCCGCCGTGCAGGAGGCCATCCTGCGCCGCGCCGGTCATCCCACCTTCGGCTACACCGGTGTGGAGGAGGACGATTACCAGGCGGTGATCGATTTCTGGCAGCGCCGGCATGACCTGACGCTCCAGGCAGAGTGGCTGACCCTGATGCCCTGCGTGGTCACCGGCATCAAGCTGGCGATTCTTGCCCTGACCCAGCCCGGCGACGGCGTCATCATCCAGTCCCCGGTGTACGGCCCCTTCCGCATGAGCGTACAGGCGACGGGCCGCACGCTGCTGGACGCCCCCATGGCCCGCGCCGAAAACGGCCGCTACGACATGGATCTGGCAGCGGTGGAAAGCCATCTGCAGCAGGGAGCGAAGCTGATGATCCTCTGCAGCCCCCACAATCCTGCTTCCCGTGCGTGGACGAAGGCGGAGCTGACCGCCCTGATCGAACTGCTGGACAAGTACAATGTGCCGCTGGTGTCCGACGAGATCCATGCGGACTTCGTGTATGCTCCCGGCAAGTTTGTGCCCGCGCTGGCCGTTTCCCAGAAGAACGTGCTGTCCTTCTGCGCCGCCAGCAAGACCTTCAACCTGGCCGGTCTCCAGCAGGCCACCTGCATCTGCCCGGACGAGAAGATCCGGGAAGCCTTCCGTGCCCAGATGGCCAAGGCGGGCGTGACCTGCGGCAACATCTTTGCCCTGGAGGGTACCCGCGCCGCCTACAATGCGGGCGACGCCTGGCTGGACGGTCTGATGGACTACCTGGACGGCAACCGCCGTCATCTGGCTGCCCTGGTGGCCGAGCATCTGCCCAAGGCGGTCCTCACGCCCATGGAGGCGACCTATCTGGGCTGGCTGGATCTGCGGGCTTACGGCTTGCACGAGGAGGAGCTGATGGCGCGCACCATCGCGGCGGGTGTGCAGTTCACCGGCGGCAAATTCTTCGGCGACAATGGCGACGGCTTCCTGCGCATCAACATCGGCTGCCCGCGCCGCTACCTCACTGAGGGTATCCTCCGCCTGAAGAAGGCGCTGGAGGTGTAAGCGATGGCGATGATCCATTCGGCGGGCGCGGTGCTGTATACCGTGATTGACGGTCAGCGGCGCTATGTGCTCGTGCGGGAGAAGAACGGCAGCTACGGGCTGCCCAAGGGGCATGTCGAGCCTGGCGAGCGGCTGGATCAGACGGCCCTGCGGGAGGTGCGGGAGGAGACCGGCGTGATCGCCACTCTCCACGGCTGCGAGCCGGTGATGGTGGATGAATACCCCATTGCGGGCGGTGATGTGAAGCGGGTGAGCTGGTTCATTGCGCGCTATGAGGATCAGACACCGACAGCAGACCGCACGCAGGTGCTGGGGGTGCTGGTGCTGCCCATTGAAGCGGCGCTGAAGACCCTGACCTACGGCAGCACCCGGGAGATCCTGCGCAAGGTGGACAGGCAGCTCGGCGCAGCGTAAAATGCATATCAAATGGCCCTCCTGCTTCGAGTTGTTTTGTCAAGGGTGTTTTCACATTATTTATCCACGCATTGGGAATTGTTTCGCTTGTCATGACTGTATATGAAGTATAACGAAGAGTTGTCGGCCCCGTTTCTGATACCATCGGCACGGCTTTTACGATCTGCGCAAGCTGCCCGGCAGAGGCTTCTCTGCCGGGCAGTCTTTGCTTACACCATTGATTACAACAAGGCCTCATTCTCGATCAGACTGTCAACACCGGGTCCTTCAGGATTGGTGACATGATTCACCAGCAATTCTCCATCATAAGGAGACAGCACCAACATGTCATCGTACCGTTGCTCCGTCAGAATGCCATAACCGGCACGCGGAATCGGGATGCATACGGGCTGGTTGGTCGTGTTGACGTAGAACACCTGGCCGGGAGAAATCTCACGTGCCTGCACACCTTCGGGGGCGGCGGGCGGCGCAATGAGTTGCAGCTCGTCGGCGATATGGTCGATCATCCATGCGAAAAGCTCCGCGTTGGCTTCTGGCGCAAGGTAGTAGGCCTTACCCTTGCCATATCGGTGTACAGAGACGGCGCACTGTCCGTTATCCAGCATTGCGTAGCATTGCGCTTCATGCAGCTCAAGGCGCTCTACGTAATCGGCTTTGATGCGAAGAGCTTTGTCGTTCCGGGTGATCATCCGCTCGGGAGACTGGATGAACCCCTTGCGGTCGGGCAAGCCGGAGCGGTCAAAACCGGCAATGCGCAGGCCGAACACGTCGCTGAGCAAGCCAGGCCGGGGCGTATCGAAGGCTTTGCTGGTCTGATCCACCACGGCAGAATAGCCGGTCATCAGCACGGTGCCGCCCTCCTCTACAAAGCGCCGGATGGCGGCAGCTGCAGCGGGCTCCATCACAATGTGGTTGGGCACCAGCAGGAGCTTATACTGCTTTTTCATGTTGCGCAGATCCACAATGTTGTAATCGCGGTTCTGAGCGAACAGGGCTTTCTGGGCATAGAGGATGCCCTGGGTGTAGGGTGTGGCATACTGTGTCGGATTGTACAGCTGCGCCCACCAGCTTTCCTGATTGTAGGCGACAGCGATCTCGATCTTCGGCAGGTAGGGGAAAGCATACTTCTCCAGCTTGCGGAAGTCCCGGGCGATACGTGCATACTCGTGATACACCGGGGTGGGCAGGCCGTCATGCCCCACCATGCCGTGGAAGAACTGCTCCTCGCCGCCAAGCATGGTGCGCCACGTCCAGCCCAGCATCAGCTGCAGACGGTGCTGCATACACAGGAATGCCTGCATGCGCACGTAACCGTCCGGGCCGGAGAAAATGGCATTGAAGCCGGTTTCAAACTCCAGGAACCACATGGGCGTATCCAGCTCATTCAGCCGCTCCTGCATGATGGTAAAGGTATACTGCACCTTTTCATCCATGACGAAGGACGGATAATTGCCCATGGCGGCATAGTCCACAAAGCTGTCGGAATACTTGAGCAGATCGAAACCGAGCTCACGATGCCCGGAATAATGGTTGGAGGGATGCGGAACGCCTGGCGCGAGCTCCTCCACCAGAGCGGCCAGTTTGGCTATGTACTGTCCCACACCGTCGGAAAAGAAGCGCCGCATATCCAACCACGCCTCGGGGGAGCCGACCTCTACGGAATTCACGGGCATCAGCACATCATCGAAGGAACGCAGACGGCGGCACCAGCGCTGGGTGGCCCAGGCCTTGTTTAGGTTTTCGATGGTTCCGTATTTTGCCTTCAGCCAGGCTTTGAAGCGTTTGAGGGAATCCGCCGAATAGGATGCATGGCCCGCGCCCTGCTCGTTGCACAGGCCAAAGGCAAACAGCGCGGGATGATTCTTATACCGCTCCACCATGACGCGGGCAAAGCGCAGCGCATAATGCTGATAGTCCGGGTCGCTTACGTCCTCCATGTAGCGGCGGACAGCGGGCGCCTCGTTCCCGGCCTTGTCATGGATGCGGCAGCCGGGGCACATTTCATGCACCCATACCGGCGCGGGACGGGTGGAAATGTCCAGCACCACGCCGATGCCAGCCTGGGCGAACAGGTCCATCACCTGGTCGAACCACTCGAAGGTGTACACGCCATTGTCCGGCTCGTAGCTGTCCCAGGCAAGATGCCCCAGGCGAACGAGCTCGAACCCGGCGTGCTTCATCATCTCAATATCGATCTTCCAGCGACCTTCAGGCCAGTCATGAGGATGGTAATTCACGCCAATATACAGCTTGTCCGGATTCATGCTTCATCCTCCTTGCTGTGTAACTTTACGAGGCAACACGCTTCATTACAGGGATCACGTCCAGCGGCGCGGGAACCGCCACCCATTGCTCGCCGGCAAATTGCTCACCGGTATGGATGCTTTCCCATTTGCCGCAGGGGAGGTACAGGCGACGGGTGGTCACGCCCGCTTCCATGACGGGAGCGACCAGATAATCCGGGCCGAACATGTACTGATCCTCGGTTTTCCAGCAGGTTTCGTCCTCAGGGAAGTCGAAGAACATCGGCCGCATGATGGGCTCGCCCGTCTGATGGGTGCGCTGCATCTGCGCGCGGATGTAGGGGCGCAGGGATTCCCGCAGGGTGAGGTACTTGCGGCAGATAGCCTCAATTTCCTCGCCGTAACTCCACACTTCGTTGGGGGCGCCGCTGTCGCACTGGCCGCCGCCATGGTTGCTAAGCGGCGGCGTGTGGGGATCGCGGTTGCCGTGCAAGCGCATCACCGGGCAGAAGCAGCCCCAGGCAAACCAGCGGGCGAAAAGCTCGCGGTATTCGGGATCGTCCGCCCGTCCGCCGTGGAAGCCGCCGATGTCCGTCGTCCACCAGGGAATGCCGGCCATGCCCATGTTCAGGCCTGCTGCCAGCTGAGAGCGCAGGCTGGTGAAGCTACAGGCGATATCGCCGCTCCACACCAGCGCACCGTAGCGCTGGCTGCCCGCCCAGGCGCAGCGAACCAGGTTGACGACGTCCTCCTGACCCTCCGACCGCATGCCGTCATAGAAGGCCTTGGCATACAGCGCGGGATAGAGGTTGCCCACCTGCAGGTTGCTGCCGGCATAGAGGCGGTACTGGTCGAAGTCATAGCCCTGGTACTCCGGCTCGGCATTGTCCAGCCAGAACAGGCGCACGCCCTGATCGTAGTAATTCTTTTTCATCTGCTGCCACACATAGTTGCGGCAGGCTGGATTGGTAGCGTCCAGATAGTTGCAGCCGCCCATGAACTCCTGATTCAGCCGCATGCCGCGCTCGCTGCGCACCAGCATGCCCTCCTCCCACATGGCGCGGTAGTTTTCGCTCATCTGATCCACCGTCGGCCAGACGCTGACCATCAGCTCCACGCCCATGGCTTTCAGCTCGTTGGTCATCGCCCTGGGGGCGGGCCAGTATTCCGGGTCAAACTTCCAGTCGCCCTGCAGCGGCCAGTGGAAGAAGTCCACCACGATCACGTCCAGCGGCAGGCCGCGGCGCTTGTGATCCCGGGCGATGGACAGCAGTTCCTCCTGGGTCTGGTAGCGGAGCTTGCTCTGCCAGAAGCCCAGACCGTATTCCGGCATCATGGGCGGCAGGCCGGTGACCTGCATGTATGCCTGGTGGATCTGGGCGGGCGTATCACCGGCGCAGATCCAGTAATCCAGCTTTTTGGTGCTCTGTACCTTCCAGACGGTCATGTTTTTGCCGAAGTTCACCTCGCCGATGGCAGGGTTGTTCCACAAAAAGCCGTAGCCCCTGCTGGACACCACGAAGGGCACGCTGGCCTGGGAATTGCGGTGCGCCAGTTCCAGCACGCAGCCTTTGAGGTCAAGGTACTCCTGCTGATACTGACCCATGCCGTAGAGCTTTTCGTCCTTGTTGGGCTCAAAGCGGGCAGTCAGGCGGTAATCTCCGCCGATAAGGCCCTTCATTTCGCGGCCCTCCAACTCCAAGGCGGAACAGTCCTGGCTGTGCAGGTCGCGGCGGTTGCGGGCATATTCCTCCAGCAGCTTCTCGCCCTTCTGATTGTAGAAAACCAGCTTACCACCAGGGGTGATCTCGCCGCAAATCTTGCCGTTGACGATGGTTGCGGTATCCTCATTCAGGGTGATCTGCGCCTGCACGGAAGGCTTGTCCAGCAGCGCGCCGGGCTGATCGTCCAGCGTCTCGCCGTTCTGCACCGCACGGACGCGCAGACCGTTTTCACCCCATGCCTCTACGCAGAGGGTTTCTCCCGCCCAATGGCGGATCAGCCGCCCCTGATCATCCATGTGAAACACAATGCTCTCTCCTTTGCTGTCAAGAGATATTCTTCCCGTGAGAGGTGATCTTCATTTCAAAGGGCGCCAGCGCGATCTCTTCACCGTTCAAGCGGAAGCGCTGATACCGGTTTGCGTTGTTGAAAATGAAACGGTACTCCGTGTCCTTTCCGGTGCGGGTGGTCAGCTCCACCTGGGGCGGCAAGCCCTCCGCAAAGGGAACGCCTGCGGATTCCACAACACTGCGGATCAGATGATCGTACAGTTCCTGCTTGCCCACCGTGGCGATGTAGTACACCGTGCCCTGCCCATAGGTGTTGCGCAGGATGGCGGGGCTCCCGGCGAAGTACTCGCTGGCATAGCTGGCGATGACTTCGGCGGTTTCCGCCTGCATCACGTCGCACCACTGCTTGCCGCGGCAAAGGGTGCCGTCGGCAAAGCGTACCTCCACCGTGTCGCCGCCGATGGGGTTGTACTCCGTCACATATGCGCCCGCCATATCCCGGTAAACCGTGGGCAGCGGAGCGACGATGCAGTTGTTGTTTTCGTCCTTCACGCCGCTGCGGGTGGTCAGGATGACGGTGCCGCCCTGAGCGGCGAAGTCGTGCAGGCGCTGCACAACGCCCGCGTCGGTCACATACATTTCGGGGGCCGCCACAATACGGTAGCCGCTCAGATCCTCATGCTGGCCGATGATGTCCACATTCAGCCCCAGACGGGTGAAGGCGACATGGAGGCGCTGGATCTGCTCCATGTAATAGTAACCATGCGTTTGCGGCTGGAGCTTGAAGGCGTACTCGTTCTCAAAGGAGAAGAGGATGGCTGCATCTGCTTTGTTGGCAGCACCCTGCACATCTTCCAGGGACTGAGCCAGGCTGCACAACTCGGCGAATTCCCGGAAGCGCCGGCCCGGCACATTGCTGTGGTCGATCAGGCCGTGCCAGTGCATCTCCGCGCCGATGGCAGCTGTGCGCCAGCGGAAGAATACCACCGTGTCCGCCCCATGGGCAAAAGCCTGCAGGCCATATCCCTTGATCATCCCCGGTTCGGGCATGCGGGCCATGGGCAACCAGCAACCCATGCCGCCGCTGAGCTGCTCCATGATCCAGAAGGGCTGCCGCTTCACGCCGCGCATCAGATCCAGGTGGAAGGCGTGGGTGTAGAGGGCCTCCGGATCGTCCGGGGCGGAGGTGGTGGGATAGTTGTCATAAGACAGGAAATCCAGCCCTTTGAACATGCCGTAGAAGTCGGGCATGTTCTCGCAGAACCAGGTGTTGGTGGTCACGGGGCGGCCGGGGCAGTTGCGGCGGAGGATCTCCGCCTGCCAGTCGCTGTAGGCAATGGTGCTCTGGGAAGCATAGCGGTTGAAATCCAGCATGAACGCGGGGTTGAGCCATGCCTGGGGGTAGCTGCCGAAGGGTGGCTGCACCTGTTCCCAGGAGGAGTATTCGCCGCTCCACACCACATTGCCGTAGGCCTTGTTCATGGCTTCCACCGTGCTGTACTTCTCCTTCAGCCAGGCGCGGTACTTACCGATGCAGCGCTCACAGAAGCAGAAATTTGCCTCCAGCTCGTTGTCGATCTGCCAGGCAATGATGGAAGGATTCCCTGCGTAATGCCGGGTCATCTCATCGATCATGCGGCCGGCCAGGCGCAGGAAATCCGGGTCGTTCATGCATCGGTGCCCGCGGATGCCTGTGGCGATCCTGCGCCCGTCCTTACCAGTCTGCACCGCGGAGGGGTACTTCTCATACAGCCACAGCGGTGGGCAGCTGGTGGGTGTGCACAGCACCACGCCGATGCCGCGCGAAGCAAAGATGTCCACCGCCTCATCCAGCCAGTCAAAGGTAAATTCACCCTCGCGTGGCTCCATGCGGCACCAGGCGAACTCCGCCAGGCGGACGAGCTTCACGCCGGTCTTTGCCATCAGGTCGGCATCCTGCTGCCACAGGGCCTTGTCCCAATGCTCGGGATAATAGTCCACACCTATGCGCATATGAGCAGCCTCCTTTGTGCAATGGTTATACGTTCTTACTTACGGCCGTTCTCAACAATGGCCTTAACCAGTTCGGGATTGTGGCAGGTCAGGGACTCGCGGTCGAACAGGCCGAAGGACTCGTCCCGGCGCTCGAGGTAGTTGTTGTCCCACCATACGCAGGGGGCGTCCATCTCGTTGGCGCATTCGAGGAAGGTCTTCACAAACTCAATGCGCTCTTCGTCATTCAGATTGCCGTTGGGCAGACGCTTGGCCACTGCGCCCCACTCGGTGAACATGATGGGCAGACCATGGGGTACTGCCCAGGTCTTGACGTCTTCAAACATCTCACGCACTTCGTCACGGGCCTTCTCATCGAAGATGGCAGTATCCTTCTGGTCGTTGCGCTGGAAGACAAAACGATCTGGCACATAGCTGTGAATGGTGTAGATGAGCTTGTCGTCCTTGGGCATGATCATATCCTTCATGCATTCCGGGAAGGGACGGGCGGCCAGGTTGGGAATGGCCAGCCAGCGGGTGGCGTTGTTGCCGCCCATTTCACGCACCGTACGGACAAAGGTGTGGTTCATCACATTGATGGCCGCGCGGACATTGCGGTTGCCGCTGCCCCAGGCGCAGTTTTCGCCGCCCATGAGATTAGGCTCGTTGGACCCCTGCAGGATCAGCTCGTCGCCATAGTTTTCAAATTCCTTGGCGATCTGCTGCCACAGGCTGCGGTAGCGGGGCAGCCAATCCACCAGCAGGCTCAGCTCCTGGCGCATCCAGTCAAAATCATGATGAACATTGAGCATCACGGTCATGCCAGCGTCCAGGCCCCAATCAACGATTTCCTTCGCGCGGGCCATCCAGGCGGGATCCACCTTCCAGTCAGGGGCAGGGCCCATATGAGAGCTCCAGGTCACAGGTACACGCAGGATGTCGAAGCCGGCCTTGGCGTACATGTCAATCATCTCTCGGGTGGTGTAAGGATTCATCCAGGCCGTTTCAATGGCCAGGCCGGTGATCTTGTCGTCGAAGCAGTCCAGGCTGTTGCCCAGGTTGATGCCGCTGCGCCAGTGGGAAGGAAGCTTTGTCA
>JAFQIB010000073.1 GCA_017397765.1 Clostridia bacterium
CTCTGCACCGTCATCAAGACCCGAAAAGGAAGTCAACCATGGAAAGACAGTATCGGCTGCAAAAAAACAAGGCGTTCCAGTACGTGTACCATCGCGGAAAGAGCGTCGCTTGTCGGGATCTGGTCATGCTCGTGGCAAAGTCCAAGGGCATGAAGGTCGGTTTTTCCGTCAGCAAGAAGGTGGGCAACGCCGTGACCCGCAACAAGGTCAAGCGCCGCCTGCGCGAATGCTTTCGGCCCTATCTGGGGGGCGTGAAAAACGGCCTGTACGTTGTCGTCGCCAGACCCTCAGCCGCGGAGGCCACCTTTCAGTCGCTGCAGCGGGACGTGCGCTATCTGCTGAAGAAGCACAATGTGCTCTCCCCTGCCCTGCATCAGGACAAGCCCCAGGCGGAAGCCAGGCAGCGTCCTGCCAGGCAGAACTGATCGGGTATCGCGCCATGAAACGTTCTTTCCTCTCGAGCGCCATGCTCAAAGCGGTGGACTTCTACCGCAGCGCCATCAGCCCCTACAAGGGCGGCCCGACCTGCAAGTTCAGCCCGACCTGCTCCCAGTATGCCCGCACCGCCATTGAGCGGTACGGCGCCATCAAGGGCGGACGGCTGGCGGCATGGCGGCTGCTGCGCTGCAGCCCCTGGGCAAAGGGCGGATACGACCCCGTCCCGGAGGACCCCGGCATCACCATGAAAAAAGAATAGGAGGCAACCCCCAGATGAACGAATTGCTCAAATCCATCCTGGACGGCATCTATGGCTTCGTGGGCAACTACGGCCTGTCGATCATCTTCTTCACGCTGCTGATCAAGCTGTGTCTGCTGCCGCTGGACTACAAGAGCCGCAAGGGCATGCGCAAGATGAGCGAGCTGGCGCCCAAGCAGGCCGAGCTGCAGAAGAAGTACGGCCACGACCAGGAGAAGCTGAACCGCAAGCTGCAGGAGCTCTACCGCAAGGAAGGCGCCAGCCCCATGGCCGGCTGCTGGCCGATGCTGCTGACCATGCCCATCCTCTTCGCCATGTACGCCGCGATGCGCTATATGGCCAACGAGCAGCTGGTGCAGCAGACCTTCGATCTGCTGCTGGGCAACGAGGTGGTCTTCGAGCCCTTCCTGTGGGTGAAGAACCTGTGGATGCCCGACAGCCCCTTCTCCGGCTCCTGGCCCACCCTGCAGAGCCTGCAGATGGTTGAAACCAAGCAGTGGGTGAATATCTTCAACACCCTGCCCGCCGAAAGCATCGCCAAGCTGGCCGAGGTGCTGAACATCGGCGAGCTGACCGAGGACGCCTTCCAGAAGGGCGAGGCCCTGACCGCCACCATCAACGCCATCGCGCCCCATCTGCCCGTGGCTCAGGAGAGCGCTTATCTGCGCATCAATCTGCTGATCACCGAGTTTGTGGTGGTGGACAACTGCAACGGTCTGTTCATCCTGCCCATCCTCTCCGCTGTCAGCCAGTTCGCCATGACCAAGCTGACCGAGAGCAAGAACCCCACTCCCGCTCCCGCTGTCAATGCCAACGGCCAGCAGCAGCCCAACTCCGGCGCATTCATGAAGTGGTTCTTCCCGCTCTTCTCTCTGTGGATCTGCGCCAGCTCCAATGCTGCCTTCGCCCTGTACTGGGTGGTTACCAACATCTTCAGCCTCGTGACGAACCTGCTCATCAACTGGAAGCTGGATAACGAGGAGAAGAACGCCGCCGCCAATCCCGAAGCCGTGACGGCCAAGGGCGGCCTGAAGTAAGACCTGATGGAGACAGAGGGAGAATATAATATGAAGAATTACGAAGCCACCGGCAAAACGTATGAAGAAGCGCTGGAGAACGGCCTGACCGCTCTGGGCGCAACCATTTCCGATGTTGATATCGTCCTCCTGGAGGAGGGCAGCAAGGGTCTGTTCGGTCTGTTCGGCAGCCGTCCCTACAAGGTTCGCCTGACCATGAAGACCGTCGAGGAAGATCCGCTTGCCGATCTGTTCAAGAAGCCGGAGCCCAAGAAGGCCCCCAAGCAGAAGCCCGCCGCCCCCAAGGCCGAGCGCAAGCCCCAGGCTGACAAGCCCTCCGACGAGGAGCTGGCCGCTGCCAAGGCTGACGCTGCCCAGGCCAAGGCCGAGCTCAAGGCCGAAAGCAAGCCCGCCCCCGTGCAGCGCAAGGCCAAGGCCCCCAAGCAGGAGAAGCCCGCTGAAGCCGAGGTTGCCGAGGAAGCTGCTCAGGCTGAGGACTCCGAGGCCGCCGAGGGCGAGACCGTTGAGGTGAAGAAGTCCCGCAGCCGCAGCCGGAGCCGTCGCCGCGGCGGCAAGAAGAACCACGGCGATAAGCCCGCATCTGATAACGCTGAGGTCGCCGAGGAGCGCAAGCCCCTGCCCCCCAAGGAGATCAAGCCCATCGAGAAGCCCGTCGTCACCATGATCCCCGACGATCAGGTGGACCCTGACAGCGCCGCCGGCAAGGCCAAGGCCTTCCTGGCCGAGCTGACCAGCCTGATGGGCGTGAACGTCGAGATCGCCGTGGGCAACGACGAAGAGGGCAACGTCTTCGTGCAGATGACCGGCGACACCCTGGGCATCCTGATCGGCCGCCGCGGCGAGACCCTGGACGCCGTGCAGTACCTGACCAGCCTGAAGGTGAACCGCGGTCAGGAGGGCTACACCCGCGTGACCATCGACACCGAGAACTACCGCGCCAAGCGGGAGGACACCCTGATCCGCCTGGCCAACCGCATGGCCAACCGTGCAGTCAAGACCGGCCGCAAGGTCAGCATGGAGCCCATGAATCCCTACGAGCGCCGGATCATCCACAGCGCGCTGCAGGCCAACGAAGCCGTGGATACCCACTCCGAGGGCGAAGAACCCAACCGCCACGTGGTCATCACCCTGCGCAAGTAATTGAACAGGCAAGGAGCTTCCTGATGCAGGAGGCTCCTTTTTCATTGCGCAGCACGAGGCCATCCGCAGCAGCTGGCTGGAACCGGATAAAAGACTTGCTGCGCCTGTAATCTCTGCGAGCATACAAAAGCCATCCCGCAGCTTGCTTCAGCAGTCTGCAGGATGGCTTGGTTTGATTCATATACGCTTTTCCGCACGCAGGCGGATGCGGTTGTCCGATCAGCCAAAGAACTGGAACAGGCAGAAGGCCGCGTACACGCCCAGGAGCGTCACACCCTGCCAGTGCTGCAGCTTGTTGCGCAGGATTGCCGGGAGGGTCAGGAAGGCCATCACGAAGAACATCAGCGGGATATCCAGCACCAGCGAGGCGTTCATGCCGCCGATGGTCTTGGCGGCAGGCACCGCAAAGGGAGACAGCACCACGGAAATACCGGACACCAGCACCAGATTGAACAGATTCGCGCCAATGATGTTGCCCAGAGACAGCGCGCCATGGCCCTTGATCAGGGCGGTCACCGCCGTCACCAGCTCCGGCAGGGAGGTGCCCAGCGCCACAAAGGTCAGCGCGATGACAGACTCCGGCACACCCAGCGCCTGGGCAATCAGCGTGCCGTTATCCACCAGCAGATCAGCACCGAAGGCGATTGCCGCCGCACCCAGCACCAGCTTGAGGATATCCAGCCCGATGTTGCTGCGTTGCGCTTCATCCGCCTTTTCCGGTTCTGCCGGCGCCTTGCGCATGCGCAGCACATTATAAATCATATACGCCGCAAAGATGGCCAGCAGCACAAGGCCAATCCCACGGGTGAACTGACCGGTGGTGTAGGCCACGGCAGCGTACAGACCTGCCGCACCAAAGAAGAAAAGCACCGGCACCAGCAGGCTCCTGCCCTCCACCTTGGGCGGCCGCACCGCCACCGTCACCGCAGCGATGAGCGCCGTATTGCAGATGATGGAGCCGATGGCATTGCCGTACGCGATTTCGCCGTGGCCGCTCAGGGCAGAGGTCGCAGAGACCATAACCTCCGGCAGCGTCGTGCCGATGGACACCACTGTCGCACCGATCAGCAGCTCGGGAATATGGAAGCGATGGGCGATCCCCGTGGCTCCGTCAACGAACCAGTCGCCGCCCTTGATCAGCAGGATCAGACCCAGCGCAAACAACAGTACAGGCACCAGCATGTATTTCATCCTTTCTTCAATCCCGGCAGGAGGATTCCCTGCCACGATACCACCTTACCACATTTCAGACCTCTCCGCAATGGTCTTTGCCTGAAATGTCACTTATTCTGCGCCAATCATACAGTTTTCTTGCATTGCAGCGCTGCAACACTGCGCTTCTCCTAACCGGGTTGGTGCCTGACGCTGCCGGATGAGTGTCTCAATCTTTTGCTTGCAATCCAGCCTCCGCTGTGATATAATACCTGATGTTCGCTGGTGTGGCGGAACGGCATACGCATCTGACTCAAAATCAGACGGGGAAACCTTGGGGGTTCAAATCCCTTCACCAGCACTTGAAGCACCCTGACCGCAGGGGTGCTTTTCATTTTGAAAGGGGAGCTGCCAAGGCAGCTCCCCTTTCCTCATCCCTGCCCCGCCGCAGCCTTTTCCGCCACGAGCTCCGCAAAGATCTGATTCCACTTTGTCAGCACCTTGACCGCCTCGCGCAGCATGCCGTACTCATTGAGGTTGGGCGCGGCGAGGATGATCACATCCGGGTTCATACGGGAGGGCATCAGCCGCTTGTCCGCCCGGGACATGGCGGTGATGTAGCTCTCGTCATCCTCCGGCATATGCTTCAGGTCAATTTTGAGGACGAGGAAGCCGCCCTGCTTGTAGGTCACCTGGGAAATCCCCAGCTTGTTGGCCTGCGCCCGCAGCTGCGCGATGTCCAGCAGCGTCTCTGCCGCCGGCGGCACCTCGCCGAAACGATCCATCAGCTCGTCAAGAATGTCTGCACGGTCTGCATCGGTCACAAGGCCCGCAATGCGCTTGTACATTTCCATCCTCTGGCGGTCGTCCTTGACGTAGCTCTCCGGCAGATACGCATCCACCCGGACGTCCACGCGGGTCTCCAGATGGGGCTGCGCTGCCGGCTTGCCCACCAGCTCGTCCTTGGTTTCCACCAGCACCTCCTCCATCAGCTTGCAGTACATGTCATAGCCGACGGTGGCCAGGTGGCCGTGCTGCTCCGCGCCCAGGATATTGCCCGCGCCGCGGATCTCCAGATCGCGCATGGCGATGCGGAAGCCTGCGCCGAACTCGGTGAATTCCCGGATGGCCGCCAGGCGCTGATCCGCCGTTTCGGACAGGTTCTTGTCCGGACGGACGGTGAAATAGGCATAGGCCTGCCGGTTGCTGCGGCCCACGCGGCCTCTGAGCTGATACAGCTGGCTGAGGCCGAATCGATCCGCATCAAAGACGATCAGCGTGTTTGCCGTAGGCACGTCCAGGCCGGATTCGATGATGGTCGTGCACAGCAGCACGTCGTAGCTGCCGCCGTAGAAGTCCATCATCACGTCCTCCAGGCCATGCTCCTTCATCTGACCGTGGGCCACGCCGATGCGGGCCTCCGGCACCAGCGCGCGGAGCCGGGCATAAAACTCCTCGATCCGCCGCACCTGATTATACAGGAAGTACACCTGGCCGCCGCGGGAGATTTCACGCAGGATGGCGTCGCGGATCATGCCGTCGTTGTACTCCACCACGCGGGTCTGCACCGGCAGCCGCTCCTCCGGCGGCGTTTCCAGCACCGACATATCCCGGATGCCCACCATGGACATGTGGAGCGTACGCGGGATGGGCGTGGCAGTCAGCGTCAGCACGTCCACCTGATTCTTCATGTTCTTGATCTGTTCCTTGTGCTGCACGCCGAAGCGCTGCTCCTCGTCCACGATGAGGAGGCCCAGATCGTGGAATTCCACGTCCTTGGCCAGCAGCCGATGGGTACCCACCAGGATATCAATCTCCCCCGCCTTCAGGCGCGCCAGGATGTCCTTGACCTCCTTGGGCGTACGGAAGCGGGACATCACCTCCACCCGCACCGGGAAGCCCTTGAAGCGTTTGAGCACCGTGTTATAGTGCTGCTGGGCCAGGATGGTGGTCGGGGCCAGAATGGCCACCTGCTTGTCATCCATGAGGGCCTTGAAGGCAGCGCGCAGGGAAACCTCCGTCTTGCCGTAGCCCACGTCGCCGCAGAGCAGGCGGTCCATATTCTTTGGCGCCTCCATATCCGCGGTGATCTCCGTCACGCTCTGGGCCTGATCGGGGGTCAGCTCATAGGGGAACATGTCCTCAAACTCCCGCTGCCAGGGGGTATCCGGGCTGAAGGCAAAGCCACGGGATTTTTCGCGGGTCGCATAGAGCTTCACCAGGTCAAAGGCGATGGCCTTCAGCCCTTCGCGCACCTTGGCCTTCTGCTTTTGCCACTCGGAGTTGCCCAGGCTGTTGAGCTTGGGGGGATTTTGCGGATTGCCGATATATCGCTGCACCCGGTCCAGCTGCTCGATGGGCACGTTCAGCTTATCCGAGCCGTTGTACTGGATCTGCAGGAAGTCCCTGCGGATACCGCCGGGGCCGCCCACCTTGATCTGCGTCGTCCCCAGGAAAACGCCTACGCCATATTCCTCATGCACCACATAATCGCCGGGCTTGAGGTCGGTGAAGGCGGCGATCTTCTCACCCGAATGGGTACGCTTCTTCACCTTGCGGTAGCCTGCACCGTACACATCCGTGTCGCTGATGACAACGAGGCCCGCATCCTCCCAGACAAAGCCCTTGCCCAGCGTACCGGGCAGGATCGTCACCCGGCCCGGCTGCAGCGCTTCTGCTGCTTCGGTGAATACGGCAGGCAGCTCCAGCTCCGTCAGGCTGTTCTGCAGTCGCTGTCCGCGGGCCACGCCGCCGCACAAAAGCGCGATGCGGTGCCCGTCTGCAATCCACTTCCGGCAGTCCTCCGCCAGCGTGCGCACCTGGCCGGAGTACCCCTGGATGCGCCCGCACTTCAGGTCAACAGCGTCCTGCACCCGGACGCCGCCAAGGCCCTCCAGGAATTCGGTAACCGCCACGATGCAGCGGTCATGCATCGCATAAAGGAGCTCCTCCCAGGTCATCAGCAGGGTCTGCTGCTCGCTGACCGCCTCGCCGCGGCTCATGGCGTTTTCCAGATCCTCCGCAAAGCCGTTGCGGCGCTCCTCCGCGCGCTTTCGCAGCATGTCCGGATCGCTGAGCAGGATAATCTCCGGCTGATACCAGTCGATCAGCGTATAGGCATCGTCCGTCAGCACAGGCAGCCAGGCACGGATACGGCGGAAGGGCAATCCGTTTTCCACCTTTTCCGCATCCCGCAGGAGCTGGGCAGTACGCCTTTCCAGCTCGGCAATCCGGGCTGCGGTCTGCTCCCGCTGCTTCACCTTAGGGGCTATTTTCTTGTCAAAATAGGCTGCGTCCTCCTCCGCATCGTCGGGCAGCGGCGGAAGATCGGCAAAGAGATTGGTTTCCTGCGGCTTGTCGGGGCGGGCAGCTTCGATCGCCTCCCGCATGCGCCGGGCAGCGTCCTCCCGCTCCCCTTCCGCCAGCAGCACCTCCGTGGCGGGCGGCAGCACCGCCTCCTTCACATGGTCCAGGCTGCGCTGGCTGATGCAGTCAAAGGCGCGGATCGAATCCGCCTCATCGCCGAAGAACTCAATGCGCAGGCTCACCGCGCCCGCCGGGGGATAGACGTCCACGATATCGCCGCGCTGGGCGCATTGCCCCTTGCCCTCGACCATATCGACGCGCTCATAGCCCATCATCGTCAGCTCGCGGACGAGCTGCTGGGGATCATAAACGTCGCCCACCCGCAGCCGGATGGTTTTCTCTGCGAACCGCTTTGCGCTGCCCATGCGCTGCACGGCGGCCTCCAGCGAGGCGCACAGCAGCGTCGTTTCACCGACCATGACCCGGGAGAGGGTTTCCAGCCTTCGCCACGCGCTTTCATGGGACGAAGCGCCGCGGGTCAGGTCGATCTCACCGCCGGGCAGGCAGGCACACTTCGTGCCCAGCAGCTGCTGACCGTCGTCCGCATCGTGGGTGGCCTTCAGGTCATTGCCGGACAGCAGCAGCACGCGCCGGCCGGTCTCATCCGCCAGCTTGGCTGCCACGAAGGCTGCCATGGAATCCGGCAGGCCGGTCAGGGCGATGGTCTTCTGCTCCGACGCCGCTGCAGTCAGCCGCTGCCACGCCGGAGATGCAGGGGGAAATAAAGCTTGCTTCATGTTGATCCTTTCATCTTGGAAAGGGGCAGATGCCCCGTTTGAGGGGATGGAATAAGCGAGGGTGCCGGGAGGATTCGCGCTTGCGGCGGCCCCTTTGGGGCTGTGCATTTGTGTCGCTTGCGGCGGCTCCTTTGAGGCGGTGCGTTTGTGTTGCTTGCAGCGGCTCCCTTGGGGCTGTGCATTTGTGTCGTTTGCGGCGGCTCCTTTGAGGCGGTGCGTTTGTGTTGCTTGCAGCGGCTCCCTTGAGGCGGTGCGTTTGTGTTGCTTGCAGCGGCTCCCTTGGGGCTGTGCGAGCTGTTTCTCGAATCCTGTGGATTCTCGAAAGGCGCGTGGAGGTTTGTGCCTGCGGGCACAAGGCCTCCGGCGGGGAGGGGCTAACGCCGCCCCTCCACCTGCGCAAGGGACATCGTCCCTTGACCCTTTATTGTGCCGTGGCGTCAGGCTTTATTGCCCAGCTGCATGGCATGGTCGATGCCGTTCTTCAGCCAGTCCTCCACCACATCGGCGGCCTTTGCAAAGGTCTTCTCCATCTCCGTCCGTTCCTCAGCCAGCCGATAGGTACTCAGCACCCAGTCCGCCAGATCCCAGCCCTCCGGCTTGGCGCCCACGCCGACCCGGATGCGCGGAAAGCCCTGCTGGCCCCCGATGCACTGCAGGATCGACCGCATGCCGTTATGCGTCCCCGAGCTGCCGGACTTCCGCACCCGCAGCTTCGCCGCCGGCAGATCAATGTCATCATAAATGACCATCATATGCTCCAGCGGGCACTTATACCATTGCAGCAGCTGCTGCACGCACTCCCCCGACGCATTCATGAACGTCTGGGGCTGGCAGAGCACCACCTTTTTGCCGTCCAGCATGACCTCCGCCAGCAGCCCGTCAAACTTTTTCTTCGTCAGCGGCGCATTCCACCGGCGCACCAGCACCTCCAGGGACTCCCACCCCGCATTGTGGCGGGTTCTGGCATACTGTGCCCCGGGATTGCCCAGGCCTACGACAAGATATGTTTCCATCCTGCTTTCCTTTCTCCAAAACACGCTGTGGCGGAGAGGGATTGATCCCCCCTCCGCGACATTGTCGGTTGTATATTGATTATTCGCCCCGGAGCCGCTTCAGCTCTGCCTCCACGGTGGCCTTGTCCACCACGTTCAGCGGGGAGAACCGGCCCTCGACGGCTGTTTCCAGCTTCTCAATGGCAGCCTTCACATCGCCGGCTTCCACGTCATAGCGGCTGAGGAACCACAGGCTGTCAATCTGCGTGGGCTTTTCCTCATGGGCCTTTTCAAACCATTCCTTTGCGCCGGCCTTGTCGCCCAGGATGCGGTACAGCAGCTGACCCTTGTTGTCCAGGCAGACCGGATCCTCGTCGTCATACTCCAGAGAATCGTCGATCAGCTTGATCGCCTTGGCCTTCTTTTCCTCCCACTGCGCATCCAGGATCTCCTGCTTCTCCTCTACCGACAGCCCTTCAGCGGGCACCGGGTCAGAGAATTCATGGGGGCCGGGCACCATGACCACGGTGTCCTCAGCCGCCACAGGCTTGCCCTGCGCCAGCTGCTCCACATACAGGTACCCCAGCGTCTGATAGGTCAGACCGATGGGCGTACGGGCATGCTGCTTCTCCAGCAGCTTCACGCCCTTGTCCAGCTGACCGGTTTTTGCGCAGCAGGCGGCATAATCCACAAAGAGCTGCCCCTTGCGGTCCGGCGTCAGATCGGGCGCCTTCTGTGCCTTGATCAGCAGGGCCATTGCCTGCTCGTAGCTGCCCTCACGGATCAGCAGCAGCGCATAGCCCAGCATTACCCGGGCCTCCATCACGCCGCCTTCATCCACCGCCTCGTGGTACAGCTTCTTCGCCTTTGCCACCTCGCCCTTGGTGTGGGCGCGCAGGGCCTGATTGCCCTTCAGACTTGCCAGGAATCCCATCTGCAATACTCCTTTGAGTCATTCATCATATCTGTCCGCCGCTTCAGCGCGACGGCTTTCCCGCCTTGCGTTTCAGGCGGTCATACCGGTATTGTAGCGCATTTCGCGCCTCTTGTACAGCACAATTTTCAAATAAGGCAGGTTCGGCCAGGCGGATGAGGGCTTTTCTGACCACGTCCAGGGCAGCCTCGTAATCCCGGGCCGTATGCTCGTAGTACTTGGCAAGCTCCACAAAGGGCTGTATGCCGCCCTCTCCCCGGGCAATCATCCCCTGCCAGATGTGCACCGCAGCCGCCTTATCCCCGCTGCGCCGGTAGCTTTGGGCCAGGCGGCTCTGGGAGGCGGCATGCATGCTGCCCCCGGCCAGCTGATAGCAGCGCCTTGCTTCCTCCGTGTGCCGGAAGCGGTCCAGCGCCACGCCCATGGAGTAGACGTCCTCGTCAAAGCGCAGCTGCTCCGGATTCTCATACATCCGGCACATATGGCACAGGAGATTCTGCAGGCTGACGATGTCCTGCTCGTTATGGGCCAGCACATCGTCCAGCAGGGTAAAATCGCCGGTCTTCAGATAGGAGAAGAATCGCTCCGGCACCTGTGCGCCCGGCAGATCGTCCACGCGGGGGATGCCCAGCAGCGCCTCCTCCAGATTGGTCAGGTTGCACCTTTGCAGCCGCAGCTTCCACACCCGCCGCGCGATGTGCAAAAGGTCGATATGGGGCTTGTCCAGGCAGTCCGTGCGGATGCGGTTCATGATGAAGCGGTTCTTCAGCAGCGGCAGGTCGAAGGTCTTGCCGTTGAAGCTGCACACCACGTCGAATTGCTCCGCGATGCGGACGATCTCCTCCAGCAGGAATTTCTCCTCCGGATAATCCCGCATCACCAGCTGCTTCACATGGAAGGTGCTCCCCTTCTGCCAGCCCAGGCCCACCTCAAAGGCAACGGTGCCCGCGCCGGCCAGGCCGGTCGTTTCCGTATCCAGGTAGAGGATGCGCTCCGCCGCGAAATCCGCCGGCATATCATCGCCCTGCATGAGCATCACGGTTTCCCTGCTGATGGGATAGTCGGAGGCAGCATGGGTGGCTTGCGTACGCCAGCAGTCGGTGAAAACCGGCTGGGCCGGGACCGTCTCCTGGACATTGACCTTGACCTTTGGCTTCTCCAGCATTTTAAGCTTATCGCGGAGATTCATGCGCATCCTCCTTTCTCCCTGAGATCATCGCGGGGAACTGCTGACTCCGTCAGCGGGTCAGCTCGTTCAGCAGCTCCCAGGCCGTCCGCTTGCCCGTCGTGCCGATCTCCCCCATCGGGCCGGCACAGCTGGGACAGCCGAAGGGACAGGAGCAGTCCGTCACGATCTGCAGCGCCTGCTCCAGCAGCAGCTGCTGCATGCCGTAGGCCTTGTGGGCCAGACCCACGCCGCCGGGGCAGTTGTCGTACAGGATGATCGTGGGCTTGTTGGTGATGGGCGACTTCACCTGATACAGCACCGCCACGTCCTGGGGTGCGCACATGAGCGACAGCGGTGCCACGATCCTGAGCAGATTCGTTACGCCCAGCATGCCGTTTTTGAGCGTATCGGAGTCATACTTCGCCGCCAGCTCATCCGGCAGCGTCCACCACATCGCCGTGGTATGCATATCCGTTTCCGGCAGCCGCACATGACCGAAGCCCAGCGTCTCATGGGTATCGAACTTGATCTTCTTGAACATCGTGACCAGCGTCGATACCCGCACCTCGCCCAGGCCGCGCTGCACGCCGCTGCGCTCGTCCTCCCGCTCGATATCCAGCAGGGACAGCGTCACGTTCAAATCCGCATCGGTATAGTACCCCGTATCCACCCGGCGGATGAAGGCTTTGCAGGCGTCAAAATCCAGCTTCTCCACCTGATACTGCTGCGCCTCATGCATGTAGATGGCGTTCTCATGCAGCAGCATCGGCACGGTGAAGCGGTCCATCTCGCCGATGACCCGGTGCTTCTGGGGATTGGTGGTGTCGATAATCATGAAGTTCTCTTCCGCCGACGCGCTGCGCAGGCTGATTTCACTCGCCGGGAAATCCTCCGCCGACCAGTGATAGCGCCCGTCCACATGGCGGACAATATTCGCGTCCGTCAGATACTCCAGCAGCTCCGGCGTGCCGGGGGCGTTGCCGAAGGAATCGCCGTCCTCAAAGGGCAGCTCGAAGGCCGCGCATTTGAAGTGGCTGAGCAGGATGTACAGATTGTCCGGATTGAGCAATGCATTTTCCGGGCTCTGGCGCAGGAAATAATCCGGATGCGCCACGATGTACTGATCGATGGCCGCCGAGGAGGCAACGTAGAACACGATGCTCGTCCCCTTGCGCCGTCCGGCACGGCCTGCCTGCTGCCAGGCAGAGGCGATCGTTCCCGGATAGCCGCAGAGCACACAGGCGTCCAGCGCACCGATATCAATGCCCAGCTCCAGCGCATTGGTGGAGACAACGGCGTCAATGCTGCCCGAGCGCAGCCCGCGTTCAATCTCCCGACGCTCCGTGGGCAGATAGCCGCCGCGGTAGCCGCGCACGCGCCCGGCGTTGCCCAGCGGATCGCGCACCAGATCCTTCAGGTACTTCGTCAGCACCTCCACCGTCAGCCGGGAGCGGGCAAAGGTAATGGTCTGGATGCCGTTTTTCAGCAGCATGGAGGTGATATTCCGCGTCTCCGGGATCACGCCGCGGCGGATGCCCAGCTGGCGGTTCACCACCGGCGGATTGTAGAACACGAAATGCCTTGCGCCCATGGGGGCGCCGTTGTCATCCACCAGCTCCACCGGACGGCCGGTCAGCGTCTCTGCCAGCTCCTGGGGATTGGCAATGGTGGCCGAGCACAGGATGAACTGGGGCTTGCTGCCGTAAAAATCACACAGGCGGATCAGGCGGCGCAGGACGTTTGCCAGGTTGGAGCCGAACACACCGCGGTAGGTATGGATCTCGTCAATGACAATGTAGCGCAGGTTTTCAAACAGCTTCACCCACTTGGTGTGGTGGGGCAGGATGCCGGAATGCAGCATATCCGGATTGGTCACCACAATATGACCGGCCTGCCGCACTGCCCGGCGGGCCGCACCGGGGGTATCGCCGTCGTAGGTGTAGGTCTTGATGTCCACGCCCATCATCTCGATCAGCTCATACAGCTCGCTGACCTGATCGGCGCTCAGCGCCTTGGTCGGGAACAGATACAGCGCCCGGGCGTCCTCATTCTCCAATATGGCGGAAAGCACAGGCAGGTTATAGCACATGGTCTTGCCCGAGGCCGTCGGAGTAACGACCACCACATCCCGGCCTGCCAGCACGGAGCGCACCGCATGGGCCTGATGGCTGTAGAGCTGATGGATGCCGCGCTTTTGCAGCACGGGAATCAGCCGCTGATCCAGCTGTTCCGGATAAGCGGCATACTGCGCCTCACGGGGCGGAATGGTCTCCCAGCGCACAACATTGCGCATAAACATCGGATCGCTCTTAAGCTGCTGGGTCAACTGATCTACGTTCAGGGTCTTCGACCCCCTTTCGTGGCGGGATATGCACCATTATACCGCATGGATGTTCCCTTGTAAAGGCGAACACCAGCCCCAACCCCACAAATTCATCATTCCTAATTCATCATTCCTAATTCTTAATTTGAAACAAAAAAGCTCCCGACCGTCGCACAACAGTCGGGAGTCATGATGCATCCTCTGCTAAGGCGTGACGAAACCGGCGAACCGATTACGCTTCCTTGCGGGTACGAGGGAGCGCACGGGTGACGTTGCCGCTGCGCAGGCAGCCGGTGCAAACGTTCATGCGCTTCGCAGTGCCGTTGACCACAACGCGGACATTCTGAACATTGGGCGCCCAGATGCGGTTGGTCTTACGGTTGGAGTGGCTGACAGCGTGGCCGTTCAGCGTACCCTTGCCGCAAACTTCACAATACTTACCCATGGAAAATCCACCTCCTTGTTGGAGTATGCACACATCAAAGCCTTGCTATTATATCACAGCCCCTGCGGAAAAGCAAGGGGCAAAAGCAGGAATTTCCGGGATTTTACCGGGAATTTTGGCAAAAGCAGCAGGCGGACGGTCTCTGCCGCCCGCCTGCTGGAAATGCGCTTATTTCGCCGGGATATACTCGCCGTAAATGAAGTTGTGCACGGCCTCGGTATTGACCTGCTGGCCGTTCATGCTGGCCGTCAGGAACGAAATCACACTCGCGCCGCCGCTGGTCTCCGTATACCGCCAGGTAGGCTTGACTTCCTTGTTGCCGTACTCGCCCATGGGGACACGGAACTGCTCCAGCAGCGCTTCGCCGGAATTCATCCGGTCCACGATGCCGGAATTGAGCACGCCCGTCGCCAGCGCGCCCAGATCCTTCAGGCTCATATTGGTCTTGGCATAGGGCAGGCAGGTGGCCAGCAGATTGATCAGATTCCTCGGATTCAATCCGTCCTGCAGCACCTTCTTGAGCAGCAGCTCCAGCAGATGGCGCTGACGGGCCGTGCGGGTGAAGTCACCGTCGCCGCCGGCATTGGAGCGCAGACGGGCATACATGACCGCCTGGATGCCGTCCAGGTGCTGCACGCCGTCCTCCCGCTTCAGGGGCTGACGCTCATAGTCCTTATCCTGATTGTCATAACCGCTCTTCTTGAGGTTCTTGTTGATGTAATCATTGATGGCCTTGGCTTCCTTGGCGGTCAGGTCGATATCAATGCCGCCCAGGCTGTCGATGATGGACGCCAGGCCGTAGAAGTTGATGGTCACATAATGCTGGATGTTCAGCTGCAGCAGATTGTTGACCGTACGCATGGCCAGCTGGCCGCCGCCCTTGGAATAGGCCGCATTGATGCGGTTCTTGCTCTTGTAGCCGGGGATCTTCACATACAGATCGCGCATGATGCTGGTCAGCTTGATGGAGCCGTCCTTCTTGTTGATGGAAACCACGATCTGCACATCGCCGTGCTGGGTGCTGTTCTTGCTGTCCATATCCTCGGTGCGGCCGTCGATGCCCACCAGCAGGATATTGACGATATGATCCGGCAGGTTTTCGTTCAGATCCAGCTTGTTGGGATCGACGCTTTCATCCCGCTCATCATCCAGGATCTCAATGTCCTTGGCCATCTCCTCGTCGTCGGGGATATAGAATTCTTCCTCGCCGGACTGGGCCTCCGCCGTATCGATGACAATCGTATCGCCGAAGGGATCTTCCTCCGCCGTCACGCACACGGGCAGAAGCAGGCACACCAGCAGCAGCGCAGACAGCGCGCGCTTGAACAGATTCATCGTCAGTTCCTCCTTGTTTGAGGTATCCATTTCATTATAACGGGAAAGCCCGCAAAATGCAAGAATCCGGCGTAATTTGTTACAATGCGGAAACAGTCGGAATCACCGGTCTTCAGGCTGGTTGAGCTCATCCAGCGACAGCTCGAAGGAGGGAATGAACTCCCGGATGAAGTCCTGTACCTCCGGCAGCTCGATCTGCGCAAGGCTCCGGCGGATGGATTCCCCTGCCGCGTCAAATTCCCGGTTTCCGGCCCGCTTCTCCTCCAGGCACTTCAGGTATGCGCTGATGGAGTCCGCCGCCTTGACCACCTGCCGGTCATACCCCTCCGGCGCGCTCAGATAAGGCTCATACGCGCCGCGCAGCTGGTCGGGCAGCATGGACAGCAGCCGGTCGTTGGCCATGCGCTCCACGTCCTTGTAGGATTTGCGCAGCTCATCGGTCTGATATTTGACGGGCGTGGGCATATCTCCGGTAATAACCTCCGACACGTCATGATACACGCCCAGAGCCAGCACATGCTCCGGATTGACCTTACGGCCATAGACGTCCCGGCCGATGACGGCAACGGCGTGGGCGATCATCGCCACCTGCAGGGAATGCTCCGCATCGTTCTCCGGCATAACCGACCGCATCAGGCCCCAGCGGCGGATATAGCGCATACGGCTGACATAGGCAAAAAAGTGGTGCTTCATGGGGAACTTCCTTCCGTGATGTTCTATGCTGACCTATTGTAGCAGAAAACGCCGCGCTTGTGAAGCGGAAAATCACGGCATACTAAAGCGGCTCCCCTTCCGGAGAGCCGCAGTTGCACGAATCATTTCACCTTTCTCAGCTCGCTGACCAGCCGCTGGCCCATCAGCACGCCCAATACCGCGCAGATGATGCACTCCGGCACCATGTAGGAGGCGTTGTAGCCGATAGAATAGGTAATAGCCGCCCAGGTGCCGTTGGTGAAGTCGCCCCAGAAGACAATGCCCGCCAGCGTCGAACAGAACCACCGGGCCGCACAGGCAATCACCACACCGATGGCCAGCCCCAGCCGCTGATTCTTCATCTTCCACGTCAGACCCGCCAGGCCCAGCACGCCAAAGGCAATGGGATATTCCAGCAGCATCTGCCATACATTCAGGAACCAGCCGCCCAACAGGAACTGGAGCAGGCCATGCACAAGGCCCACCGTCAGGCCGGGCACAGGGCCGTAAACAAAGGCGAAAAGCATGATGGGCAGCATGGAGGCCGCCGTCACCGAGCCGCCCGAGGGCATGGAAAAGAGCTTCACACAGCTCAGCACGCTGGACAGGGCGATGCACATCGCGCCTACCGCCAGCATACGGGTCGTCCAGACGACCTTCTGGCCGCCGCGCACCTTGACAAAGGCTGCCACGCCGCCCAGGAGCAGCGCTGCCACCACCAGCCAGCCCCACCAGGGGAGCTCGGTCAGGTCGCCGAAAACATTGGTCAGGATCTCATTCATGGGATATTCCTCCTTTGCGACGCACCCGTGGAATCAGTGTCCCGGAATTGGAACAAAGTCCCCGCAAATGAAAAACCCGCGTACTGTACGCGGGAAAGCAGGATGGGCGTTTCAGCGCGGGCCCTGCGCCGAATCTGCCCGCATCGCAGCGCCGTCGCGCCGGATGCTCCGCTTCCCTACGGTAGGATGACCTACACAGGTTCCAAGGGTCGAGCCGAAGCTCTCTCAGCAGCTGACGCCGTCAGCCGCACCCCCAGCGGTGGATGCGATTTGAACATATTATATACAAGCCCGCCCGCCTTGTCAAGCAGGAGTTCAAATCCGCCCCGTCGAATATTTTGGCATACCGAATCTGGAGGAATTTGCCATGCTCGACCTGTGTACCCTGGGAACCGGCGGCACCATGCCCATGCCCGACCGGGCCCTGTCTTCCCTGTATGCCCGCGTGAACGGGCGCGCCCTGCTGATTGACTGCGGCGAAGGCACGCAGGTGGGCGTTCAGCGGCTGGGCTGGGGCATGCAGTGCATCGACGGCATCCTGATCAGCCATTTTCATGCCGATCACTGCTCCGGTCTGCCGGGCATGCTGCTGGCGCTGACCAAAGCGCTGCGCACCGAGCCGCTACACATCTACGGCCCCGTCGGATTGGCGCAGGTGGTCAACGGCCTGCGGGTCATCGCGCCCCAGCTGACATTCCCTGTCGTACTTCATGAGCTGACGGGGCAGACTGAGTTTGAGCTGATCGGGCTGCAGATCACAGCCTTTCCGCTGGATCACGGCATTCCCTGTCTGGGCTGGCGGCTGCATTTGCCGCGCAGCGCCGCCTTTGATCCCGAAAAGGCCCGGGCGCTGAACGTCCCCGTGCCGCTGTGGAAGGCACTGCAGCGGGGCGAAGCGGTGGAAGCGGCAGGCCGGACGATCCTCCCCGCCGAGGTGACAGGCCCGCCCCGCAAAGGCATCACCGTCCTCTATGCCACGGATACCCGCCCGGTGGAGGCGATCCCCGAGCTGGGCTTCCGCTGCGATCTGATGATCCTGGAGGGCATGTACGGCGCGGAGGAGAAGCTGCCCCTGGCCGTCAAGAACCATCATATGCTTTACCGGGAGGCCGCCGCGCTGGCCCGGGATGCTGAAGCATCCCGCCTGCTGCTGACCCATTTCTCCACCTCCATCGAGACGCCGGAGGAATACCTTCCCAACGCTCAGGCCGTCTTCCCCGACACGCAGACAGCCCAGGACGGGATGACCCTGACGCTCCAATATCAATAAGCCAGGAGGCCCACCATGCAGTCCTTCAATCAGAAAATGTGCCGGTTCTTCCAGACCCTCTGGCCGGCGGAGGAAAAGCCCATCGTGCTGGGCGAGGGCAATACCGACCATCCGCCAGTGATGCTCATTGGCGAAGCCCCCGGCGAGCAGGAATCCCTGCAGGGCCGCCCCTTTGTGGGCAAGGCCGGCAAAAACCTGGACGGCTTCCTGCAGGTGCTGGAGCTCCGCAGGGAGGATATCTACATCAGCAATGTGGTGAAGATCCGCCCCACCAAGGTCAGCGAGAAAGGCCGCGTGTCCAACCGGCCGCCGAACAAGGAGGAGCTGGCGCTGTTCACCCCCTATCTGCTGGAGGAGATCCTGCTGGTGCAGCCGAAGATGGTCGTGACGCTGGGCAATGTGGCCCTCAAGGCGATCTGCGGCCCCCGGGCCGTCATCGGCGATATGCACGGGAAAACGATCCGGGTGCCTGTCACCCATGAAAAGCAGACCGGCGAATATCCGCTTTTCCCCCTGTATCATCCCGCCAGCATCATCTATAACCGCAGCCTGCAGGCCGTCTATGACGAGGATCTGGCCGTACTGAAAACGCTCCTGTAAGCAGCACTCCCCCCTCCCTTTCGCAGCCATCCTCCGCCCTGTGACAATTCAGACGCAGAAATGTATATTTGGAGCAAAACCCATTGCGCCGAAAATGCAGCTGTGCTATCCTGACATCGTCAAACAACGCAGGACGCCGCTCCTGCTCCGCCGGAACAGCCCGGCAAAGGAGGTATCCCCATGTTGGAATTTATCGCTGCCAACCTGCCGATCATCATCTGCTTCGTCATCGGCATCGGCCTGCTGATCCTGGAGGCATTCATGCCCGGCTTCGGCGCTGCCGGCATCACCGGCGTCGCGCTGGAGATCATCACGCTGGTGATGACCTGGTTCGAGCACGGCCCCGTCGCCACCCTGGCCATGCTGCTGATCGTACTGCTGGTGCTGGCCATCGCCATTTCCACCAGCTTGCGAAGCATCACCCACGGCCGGCTGAGCAAATCTGCGCTGGTTCACTCCGAGACCGAGAGCAACGAGGACGGCTACCGCTCCATTGAGGATCTGGCGGTCTTTATGGACCGCGAGGGCGTCACCTCCACCGTGCTGCGCCCCACCGGCATCGCCGACTTCGACGGCGTACGGCTGAACGTCTCCTCCGAGGGCGACTTCATCCCCGCCGGCACCCAGGTGCGCATCGTCAAGGTCGAGGGCGCAAAGATCCTCGTCAGAACCATCTAATCGAAATCCAAGGCATATGCCTTAGACAAATGGAATAAGGGAGGAAATCATCATGGATCCTATCGTCTACATTGGCGGCATCATCATTCTGGTCTTCGTACTGCTGTGCATCTTCCTGAGCTTTGTGCCCCTGGGCCTGTGGATCAGCGCCCTGGCCAGCGGCGTGCATGTCTCCATCCCCACCCTGGTGGGCATGAAGATCCGCCGCGTGCAGCCCCGCCGTCTGGTCTACCCCATGATCAAGGCCAACAAGGCTGGCCTGAAGCTGACCATCGGCCAGCTGGAAACCCACTTCCTGGCCGGCGGCAACGTCGATCGCGTCATCAACGCCCTGATCGCTGCCCAGCGCGCCAACATTGACCTGCCCTTCGAGAAGGCTTGCGCCATCGACCTGGCCGGCCGCGACGTGTTTGAGGCTGTGCAGATGAGCGTTACCCCCAAGGTCATTGAGACCCCCGTGGTCGCCGCCATCGCCAAGGACGGCATTGAGCTGCGCGCCAAGGCCCGCGTCACCGTCCGTACCGATATCTCCCGCCTGGTCGGCGGCGCCGGTGAAGAAACCGTCGTTGCCCGCGTCGGCGAAGGCATCGTTACCACCGTCGGCTCCGCCGAGAGCCACAAGGCCGTGCTGGAGAATCCCGACCTGATCAGCCGCACCGTGCTGGCCAAGGGCCTGGACGCCGGTACCGCCTACGAGATCCTGTCCATCGACATCGCTGACGTGGACGTCGGCCGCAACATCGGCGCTCAGCTGGCTATGGACCAGGCCGAAGCCGACCGCCGCATCGCCCAGGCCAAGGCCGAGGAGCGCCGCGCCATGGCTGTGGCCCACGAGCAGGAAATGAAGGCTTCCGTCCAGGAAATGCGCGCCAAGGTCGTCGAAGCCGAGGCCGAGGTGCCGCGCGCCATGGCCGCTGCCCTGCGTGAAGGCAAGCTGGGCGTGATGGATTACTACCAGATGCAGAACACCATCGCTGACACCACCATGCGCGATTCCATCGCCAAGGCCAGCCAGCCCGCCCCCGCCGTGGACAAGAAGTAATGCTTCCCGTCCTGCGCAGGACGGATTCCCACGGAAGGAGGAATCGACTTGGAAGATCTGTTTCCGGCAATCTTTATCATCATCGGCATGGTCGCCAGCATCGTCTCCTCCTCCAAGAAGGAGAAGGCCAAGAAAGAAGCCGAAGAGCGGCGCCGTCAGATAGCTACAACCAGAACAAAGGCCACCCAGGAATCTGCCGCCGCGCCCAAGCCCATGCCGGCCGTTCAGCCTGTCGTCGAGGGCCGCGCAGTTCCTGTTCGCCCGCCGCTCGCAGTTGCCCAGCCCCAGGTGCATGTGCATCTGGAGCCGGACTGCGACACCCACGACGCGCCCGGCAGCCTGGGCGTGAGCAGCATGGAGGGCAAGGACCCCTGCCATGAAGACGATCTGACCTACAGCCGCACCTATGCCGAAAACGCCGAACAGGAGGGCGGCCTCACCTTTGACTGGTCCGGCCAGAGCATGGTCAAGGCCATCGTCATGCAGGAGGTTCTGACCCGGCCCTGTCAGCGTCGGGCAAGGTAAATCCCATTGTTTTCCCGGGGAGCAGCGCTGCTTCAGGCTGCTCCCCTTCCGCTATTTCATCGTCCCATTGAAACATTTTGCTTCCGGGATGCGTATTACAATTGAAGCCAAACGCAAGGAGAACCAACGATGGACAAGATTCGTGTACTGATTGCCGACGACAACGACGCCATGCGCCTGATTGAGAAGAAGATGATCGCCAGGGTCGAAGGCTTTGAGCTGGTAGGCGAAGCCCGGGACGGCCTGGAATGCATTGAGCTGGTGGAGCAGCTGCGTCCGCAGATCGTCTTCCTGGACGTGGAAATGCCCGGCAAGACCGGCGTGGAGGCTGCCCGCATCATTCAGGACATGGACCCCTCCATCATCCTGATCTTCGCCACCGCCCACGATCAGTACATGGGCGACGCCTTCGAGGTATACGCCTTCGACTATCTGGTGAAGCCCTTCAAGGTGGAACGGGTGCTGCAGACCCTGGAGCGGGCCCGGGACCGGCTCTACCCCGAGCGGGATGAGGCGCCCCTGCCCCACCCTGCCGTCCCCGAACCCCGCCAGACCAACACCCGCATGATGCTCCACCACCGGGACGGCGTGACCTTCCTGAACATGCCGGACATCGTGCTGGTGCAGCGGGAGGATCGGGCCACCGTCATCTACACCCGGGACGGCGGACGCTACGTCACCGGCGATTCCCTCGCCGAGACCGAAGCCCGTCTTGACCCTGCGGTCTTCTTCCGCAGCCACAAGAGCTACATCATCAACCTCAACCATATTTCCAACATCACCCCCTACGGTCGCTGGACCTACATCATCCGCTTAACCGGCATCACGCAAGACGCGCTCATCACCCACGAAAAATACGAAGAACTTGAGCGCATGTTCTCCTAAGCCGGCCGGGGAGCCCCCGGCGGGGCGGCTCGCGCTTGAGTTGAGCGTCTTCGATTCGGCTGCTTCCGCGTGCGGCTACGGCTGGAAACCGGCGTTGGTCTTCCGCGCGCTCATCGCGCGGGCTGCCGGGCTGCCCCGGCGGGCATATCGCGATTGCGTTGAGCATCTTCGATTCGGCGGCTTCCGCGTGCGGCTACGGCGGGAAACTGGTGTTGGTCTTCCGCGCGCTCATCGCGCGGGCTGTCTGCCGGGCTGCCCCGGCGGGCATATCGCGATTGAGTTGAGTGTCTTCGATTCGGCTGCTTCCGCGTGCGGCTACAGCAGAAACCGGCGTTGGTCTTCCGCGCGCTCATCGCGCGGGCTGCCGGCCGGGCTGCCCCGGCAGGCGGCTCGCGATTTGGTTGAGCGTATTCGATTCGGCTGCTTCCGCGTGCGGCTACGGCAGAAACCAGCGTTGGTCTTCGGCGCGCTCATCGCGCGAGCTGCCGGCTTGGGTTCAGCCGGAGAGGAACGGAATTAGGAAGTTGTAACTCCCGCACCCCACCGCAGGGGTCTTCGACCCGTTTATTCGGGCCGCCTCTCACGATTCCAAAAGGAAGGACAGGTATGGGCGACGCGAGGACTCCGTGAACTTGTTCACGGATCTGAGCCAAAGCGAACGCATCAAGGAGCCACAATCTTTCGTTCCCTGAACTTCCGCGACCATTTTGCCGCAAAAGGAAAGACAATTCCACTTTCCCTAAATGGGTCAAGGGATGAAATCCCTTGCAGGGTCCAGGGGCGGCGCCCCTGGCCGTCGGAGACCTTCGTTCCTCTCCCTCATCACCGGGTTCCTTCTGGCGCGCCAGAAAAAAATACATTTACAAAGGAGAAAGAACATGACTGCCACAACTGTTGAAAACGTCTACACCCGTCAACTTGCCAAGGAAGTGACAAAAAAGCATTTCTGGAAGCTGGTCGGCATGAACCTGCTCGTCACCCTGATCGTCTTTGGCGTGATGCTGGCCGGCATGCTGCTGCTCTTCCTCACCACGGGCATTTCCCTGGAAAGCGTCCCCTCCGGGATGGGCTATTCCAGCTATGCTGCACCGTCGGCTTCCGTCGGCGCGGCTTTCTCCATCGGCTATTTCGTGCTGATGCTCGTCATCACGCTGGTCGGCAGCGGCCTGGGCATGGGCCTGTATGCCGCGATGATCGATCTGTGCCGGGGCGATGAGACCGTCACCGTGGGCCGGATCTTCAGCCGGATGAAGTACTGCCTGAAGGCCTTCGGCCTGAGCCTGTGGATCGGCCTGAAGGTCTTCCTGTGGATGCTCCCCGGCTACATTGCCATGTTTGTGATGATCTTTGCAACCGCCGGCTCCGATGAGCCTGCCGTCTCCGGCATGCTGGCCCTTCTGGGTATGATCCTGATCTTCGCGCTGGTCATCCCCGCCGCATACCGCTACATGCTGTCTACCTACCTGATGGCTGACGAACCCGGGCGCGGCATCCGCGAGAGCGTCAATCTGAGCAAGCAGCTGATGAAGGGCCACAAGTGGCAGGCGTTCAAGCTGATCGTGCCCGTCTTCCTGGTCATGCTGGGTCTGACGCTCCTTGCCTCGCTGGTGCTGACCCTCATTACGGCCCTCGTTGTGTCTATCTCCGAAACCGCCGGTGCGATCATCACCGTCGTGCTGATGATCTTCCCCGCCCTGGTGTCCCTGTACTTCTCCATCCGCATGGAGCTGTGCTACTGCGTCTTCTACCTCCGCCGCCGCGAGGAGCTGGACGCCTGCGCCGATCCTGCTGAACCGCAGTCCTGATCCAACCGTTCAAGGGAGATGCCCGCATGAGCTATTCACACCGCACAGCACTGACTCCTGCGGCCCTCCGCGCCCGGGCGCTGAAGCTCATTCGCCAATGCCGGGGAACACTGCTGATCGCAGCTGTCCTGCTATGTCTGTTCAGCTGGGCAGCAGATGCCGCTGAGCTTTATGGCGAACACGCTGTCCGTCAGGCTACGGAACGCATTTTCGCCCTCTACGAGGAGCGCAATCCCAAACCCGAAAACCCAGACGAGCTTTTACAGTGGGAACAGCAACAGATCGTATACGCCTACTTCCATGCTGATGTATCCGCTGACGCTGCCCGAACCCCCTGGCGGCTGCTGGGGCTGGGACTGCAGCTTTCCGGTTTCATCTTCGGTGCCGTGGTGCTGCTTGGCCTCAATCGCCATCTGCTGAGTATCCTGCGCACAGGAGAACCCGTCCCCCGTTATCTGCTCTCAGGACTGCCGCATGCAGGACGAGCCATCTGGCTGCACCTGCGCATCGCCGCCTGTATCCTTGGCTGGTCTTTACTGATCGTGTTGCTGCCCTATCAGGCATTAAGCCGTCTGGGGGTTGTCGGTGAGCTGATTGCAGTATTCGTCAGCATCATTGTCACCCTATGGGCAGGATATCATTATGCGCTGGCCACGCTGCATCTGGCGGACGATCCTCAGCAGATTTGCAGCACCACCCACTACATCGACGCAGGCGTGGCTGATATGAGCGTCTTCACCCTCCGCTCCATGCTCAAAACCATGTGGCCCGTGTATGGACTGCACGCCCTTGAGCTATGCATGGCGCTTGCCGCCGCCTATGTTCCCGCGCTGACAATCCCAGTCCGCATTCTTGGCATTCCGGTCAGTCTCATTTCAACAGGAATGCACATCGCCGTTCTGGCCTGCCTGTATGAAACCATTCATCAGGACATTTCCGCTCCACCCGCATAGCCCGAAGCCTGACCCACGCAGTCGAAGGAGGCCCCCATGACCGAATCTTCCAGAAAGCCCCACCTGATGGAAACCAACATGCTCCTGCTTGCGCTGAAGCTGATGGGCAGGGCCTGGCTGCCGCTTTTGCTGGTGGCAGCACTCACCGTGGGACTCTCCGTCCTGGCCCTGCTGCCGCAGCAATACGGCACAGCGCTTGCTCTCCGCCAGCATCCCCTGCCGGAGCTGCCCGCCCCTTACACCTCTGTGTCCGACCTGATGACAGATCCCCAGGCCTGGGATGAATACGACGCAGCCCTGACTGCCGCCGGCTATGCCCAGCAGCGAACCGCTCGTCCGTGGCAGCTGTTGGGGCAGGCGCTGGACATCGTCATTACCATGGGCGTGCTGCCGGTGTTTTTCTGCGGGCTGTACCACTGCCTGCTGAACACGCTGCGCACCGGAGCATGCCGGGTTCGTGATTTGTTTGCCTGCCTGCGCCGCTGGGGCACTGCCGCCGCCATCGAGATCCAGGTCGCTCTGCGTTCGCTGATCTACGTCCTGCTGGGCGTCATCATCTACACCGGGCTGACTGCCATCCTGGGAACACTGGGCTACTGGCTGGGCCTCATCCCCTTCATCGGGATATGCATCTGGGTGATGCTGCGCTTCATGCTGGCAATGATCCATCTGGCCGATGCACCCCAGGGCACCCGCAGCGCCTCGGACTGCATCAAAGCAGGCGTGGAGGACGTGAAGCTCTACACCATGCCCGCCATGCTGGTGACGCTCTGGCCTGCGCTGCTGCTGGAGCTCGGCGGCGGCCTCCCGGAACGGTTTGTGGACGCCCCCTGGGCTGCCCCCATCAGCATGCTGCTGATGCTTCTGAGCGCTTCGCTGATGTATGCCTGCGGTGCAACGATCTACGAGCGGGTGCGCTATGAGCTGTCCCAGCACGCAGCGACGCCAACCGGCGATGGGCTTGCCCGGGCGAAGGCACTGGCAGCCCAGTCGGATGCGGATGAATGATGGCAACAAAATGCCGTCCTGACGGATTTGTGTCCGCAGAAGGTATGATGTAAAGGAAGGAGTTATCCTATACTTTGCATCTTGTAAATAGCGAACCGCAAGCCTTATTTGGCTTGCGGTTTTGTGTACTGTTGTGATAGAATGAAAGCGACAAACTTGAATTTGTAGGTGCGTGCAATGAACCTAATAGAATTAACTCACAAGAACGATATTTTGCAAACATATGAGATTTACAAACACTGTATGTTTATGCCTACCGAAGAAAAGTTTAATAAGAAAGTATAACAATTTCTGAATAATAACTCTGTAAAAATCTTTGCTTGTTTTAGTCACGGAAAGATTGTGGGTGTTATGGCTGTTTCTTTTATTGAACAGAAGAAAGTTGAGATATTAGGAATTGCGGTTGATTTATCTGCTCGTGGCA
>JAFQIB010000074.1 GCA_017397765.1 Clostridia bacterium
CCAGAGTCAGTCCCGTTACACTAAAACGAAACCTGGCGTTGATCAACGCCAGGCCTCGTAAGGTGCTCAATTTCCAGTCACCTCAATACCTTTGGGATCTTGAACTTCATAATGTGTTGCACTTGGTTTGACAAATCACTTTGTTCATGTTGCATTTCCAGCACAGTTGATCCGACGCTCCCCCGCCAGTACAGGGGGATTGTCCTCCCATGCACTGGCAGGCAAAGCAGCCATCACGGGTCATTCAACTATTTCTGTAATGACCGCCATCTCAAACGGTGCCAGGTTCAGTTCCCTCCCCGCAATCCTCAGCGTTTTGGGATGAACATCATTATTGAACACGAACCGTGCGGTTTCATCCCCCTGGGTACGGCTGACGATCTCCACCCGCTCCGGTAGTCCGGCAATCACTGGCAGGGTTGCTTCCTCCGCCGCCATCGCCGCGATCCGGTGATAGAGCGGCTGCGTTCACACTGTGCCGATGTAGTACACCCGGCCCTGCCCGAAGACGTTACGAGTAACAGCAGCAGCCCCGGCAAAATAGTCCCCGTTATAGCGAGCGAGCACCTCGGCGGTGTCTGCCTCCAGCATATCACACCACTGCTTTACATTCAGCTCCGTACCGTCCGCAAAGATCACCGGCACGTTGTCCCAGCCGATGGGCGCATATTCCACCGCATGCACGCCGGTCATTTCCTGGTATATCCCTGGGAGCTGGGTCATGCAAGCATTGTTGTGTTCATCCTTCACGCCGCTGCGGGTGGTGAGGATCACCGTGCCGCCCTGCTTTGCAAAGTTCTCCAGGCGCTGGGCCACGCCCTCCGCCTGCACATACATCTCCGGTGCGCAGACGATTTTGTAGCCGTCCAGCGTTTCATGCTGACCGATGATATCCACATTCAGGCCCAGCGCGGTGAACGCTCTGTGCAGCCGTTGGAGCTGCTCGAAGTAGTAGTACCCCTCCGTCTGGGGCTGGATCCTGAAGGCATACTCGTTGTCGAAGGAGAACAGGATCGCCACGTCAGCCCGGATGGCACTCCCCTGCCATTTCTCCAGAACCTGCGCGGTTTTGCAAAGATCAGCAAACTCCCGGAAGCGCCGTCCCGGTACATTGGAGTGATCCAGCAGGCCGTGCCAGTGCATCTCCGCACCGATGTTAGCCGTACGCCAGCGGAAATGCACCACCGTGTCCGCACCGTGGGCAAAGGCCTGCAGCGCATAGCCCTTGATCATCCCCGGCAGCGGCGGCTTCTCCATCGGCGCCCAGCAGCCCTTGCCGCCGCTGAGCTGCTCCATGATCCAGAAGGGCCCGCGCTTCACGCCGCGCATCATGTCAAGGTGGAAGGCATGGGAATAACAGCTTTCCCCGTCATCCGGCAGCCGTGTGGCGGGATAGTTGTCGTAGGAAATAAAGTCCAGATCGGCAAACTGCCTGTAGAAATCCGGCATATGCTCGCAGAACCACACATTGGTTGTCACGGGCCGACCGGGACAATGCTCGCGCAGCTGCGCCGCCTGCCGGTTGCTGAAGTCGATCACATTCTCCGAGCAGAATCGGTAGAAATCCAGCATGTAGGCCGGATTCTGCCAGGCATGGGGCAGGCTGCCGTAGGGCGGCCTGATCTGCGGCCAGGCGGAATATTCCCCGCTCCAGACCACATTGCCGTAGGCTTTGTTCAACGCTTCAATCGTACCATACTTCCGCTGCAGCCAGGCACGGTACTTGCTGATGCAGCGCTCGCAATAGCAGAAGTAGGCCTCCAGTTCATTGTCGATCTGCCAGCCGGTCACGGCAGGATTGTCCGCATAATGCTTTGCCATTGCGATGGTGATGCGGTCGGTATAGCGCAGGAAGGTCGGGTTGGTCACGCAGCGGTGACTGCGGATGCCCAGGTTGGTGGGCGTGCCGTCCTTCTCCACATGGACGATATCCGGGTGCTTCTCATACAGCCACATGGGCGGACAGCTGGTGGGCGTGCAAAGAACGACCTCGATGCCCCGCTTGGCAAAGAGATCAATGGCTTCGTCCAGCCAGGCAAAGTCGAACACACCCTCCCTGGGCTCCAGGCGGCACCAGGCGAATTCCGCCAGACGCACCAGCTTCACACCGGTCTGCTGCATCAAGTCCGCATCCGCCGCCCACAGGGATTTGTCCCAGTGCTCCGGGTAATAGGCCACGCCGATCTTCATCGTTTTTCTCCTTTGCATCCAATGGATTCCTTTGCGTACAGTATAACGCGCACAGCCTGCGTCCGTCAATCAAATCCGGCGGGATTCTCTGCATGATCTGATTGAATCCCGGCAGCAAGTGTGATACAATCCATTCAGCGCAATGAAGCGTATTACAGAGATTGTCACCCCCAAGGAGGAGCTGTATGAAACGGATACTGAGTATCCTGCTGGCCGTCATATTGCTGTCCGTCAGCGGCTGTGCGCTGACAGAGGACGTTTGGTCGCCCCGGGAAGCGCCCGCCGTGCGCAACAGCATGGACGAGGCGGAGCGCATCGCCGCCCAGAGCGCCATTCTGGCAAAAGGGACGCTGCTCTTTTCCGGCGAGACCAACAAGGGCTATTTTCCCTCCGACATTTCCTGGCTGACCGGCGCTGATTTGGATGACGCCATTGCCCTGCTCTGGGCCTGCGATGACGTGACTCACGGCGGCTGGGGCGTGCTGGGTCTGAACGTCAACTACAAGCAGGAGGACATCAAGGCCCTCTCCGACCAGCCGGACAAGGAACGCCTGCTGTTCCTCCCGATCCGGGAGCTGATCACCATGGGCGGCGGCGCGGCCTCACCCGACAAGGTGACGAAGTTCTCCCTGGGCGCATGGAACGGCGGCCGCGTGGCCGGACTGTACTTCCTGGAAGCCGATGCCGCGGCGGAAATGGCTGCCCATCTGGCTCAGGTGGAAGCCGCCAACGCCATCATCCACACCTATGACGGCAACCTCTCCAACGAGAACGCCATCCCCGAAGCCCGCGCGGTCTACGCTTATCTCCAGGAAAGCTGGGGCAGCGCCTGCCTCACCGGCCAGATGGAATCCACCTGGATGGGCTCCCCGGACTACGAGATGAACTTCATCGAGAAGCACACCGGCAAGCTGCCCACCATCCGCGGTCTGGACTTTATGCACAATGACTTCAAGGGCGTTGTGAAGCGCGCCATCCAGTGGTGGGAGAAGGGCGGCATTCCCCACATCTGCTGGCATACCGGCAGCAACTTTGCCTCCGGGTACAATGAGAGCAAATCCCACAATCTGAATTGGGACAAGGCCCTCACCCCCGGCACCGCCGAATACGCCAAGCTCCTCAAGGCCATGGATCGGGCCGTTCCATACCTGCAGCAGCTGGAGGACGCGGGTGTGCCGGTGCTCTGGCGGCCCTTCCACGAGCTGGACGGCGGCTGGTTCTGGTGGTCCAAAGGCGGCAGCGAGAGCTTCGTCAAGCTCTGGCAGCTGATGTACAGCCGCTACACTGATTACTGGGGTCTGGACAACCTGATCTGGCTCCTGGGCTACTCCGGCAACGGCGGCAACATGGCTGCCTGGTATCCCGGCGACGATTATGTGGACCTCATCGGCGCGGACAGCTACACCGCCGGCGCGAACGGCCGCCTGTACGAAGAGGTCGCCTCCATCGCCCCCGAGGGCATGCCCATCGTGTTCCACGAATGCGGCAGCATCCCCACAGAAAAACAGATGACCGAGGCCAACGCTCCCTGGCTGATGTTCATGGTCTGGCACACCGACCACCTCACCAACGGCAAGTTCAACAGCCCCAAATCCCTGAAAAGCATCTACCAGAGTGATTACTTCATCACCCTGGACGAGCTGCCTGCCTTCAAGTAAGCCCCTTCCTGCGCCATCCGTCAACCTTGTGAGGACGGGTGGCGTTTTTGCCTGTCACCAACACATTGATAAAACTTTCGCTTTTTCCATGAAACCCTGATTCAACCTGCCGTTCAGCTGGTATACATATCACGACGATCAATCAACACATGAACGGAGGAAAGATCATGCTCAGCATCGGAATGAAAGCCCCCCAGTTTACCCTGAACGATCAGAACGGGAAGCCGGTTTCCCTGGCTGACTTTATCGGCCGCAAGGTCGTCCTGTACTTCTATCCCAAGGACAATACCCCCGGCTGCACCCGGCAGGCCTGTGCCTTTGCGGCGCAGTATGAGCGCTTCAAGGCGCAGGATATCGTCGTGATCGGCGTCAGCAAGGATTCTGTCGCCTCCCACCAGAAGTTTGCCGCCAAGTATGAGCTGCCCTTCATCCTCCTCTCCGACCCCGAGCTGCAGGCCATCGAGCCCTACGGCGTCTGGCAGGAGAAGAAGATGTGCGGCAAAACCAGCATGGGCGTGGTACGCACGACCTTCATCATTGATGAGCAGGGCGTGATTGAGCAGATCATGCCCAAGGTGAAGCCGGACACCAACGCCGAGGAGATCCTCGCCCAGCTGGCAGCGCAAGACTGATGCGCGTCCTCCTCTCTGAACAGCAAACCGTCCGTGCATACGGCATTGCACGGACGGTCAGACTGGCAGCAAAGGTATTTTTTTAACCCGCATGTGGATTTCGCCTCTGCCGAGGCGACCAAAGGGCTTTCCGTCATCCAACATCGCTTGAAGCTTTGCCTTCGGCAACTCCCCACCGGGGAGCCGCTTCTGCACGATGCCCTTTGGAAACCTTCGGGTGCATACCTTTCACGAATGGATAAACCGACCGTCCGTGCATACAGCTTTGCACGGACGGTTTTTTCTTATGCGGTTTTGACTTCGCCTTCGGTCATCGTTTCTTTTTTCTCGACCTTGGGCACATGGTACTCGCACCTGGGATCGTACCGGACAGACTCCGGCGGAACCTCCAGCTCCTCCGGGTGATTGAGCAGGTGGTTCATCGTAGAGAAGAACTGGGCGTAATGAGCGCCGGAGCAGACGCGCTCGTCCGCCGTGATGCCGATGGGCAGCAGGCGCTTCATCCGGGCCGCGCCCTTTTCCATCACCGTCACCCGTTCCACCGTGCCCATGCCGAAGAACAGGCTGGTGGAGCCGAAGTTGTAGATGTGATGGTTGACATGGTGCAGGCCGATGGAGGCGTTGTTGGTGATGTACATGGAGGTGTGGAAGGGCAGCTCATCCAGCAGCGCGCCGGGGCACAGGCCGTAGCGGTCCAGCAGGCGCACCAGGCCGACAATCGCCGTGGGCAGGCCGGGCACCGCAAAGAGCAGCTTTACCAGCTTATCCACGAAATTCTGGTTCTCCACGCCGCGGGAAGCTTCGATGACGGCGTTCATGCGGTCGCGCACGTCAAAGATGGTATCCGTGGGATCGAATTTGATCTTCACCGCAGTTTCGCCGGCGTCGGGGTTCTGCTGCTCCTTGAGCATGGTGAAGGACACCGTGCAGCAGTTGCGGGAGAAGAACTGCTTGTTGATGATGTAGCGGTTGATCTCCGGATGCTGGGAAATAGTGCGGACAAAGGCGGCGATGATGATCTGCATGAAGGTGATCTTCTCGCCCTCCGCACCCTTCTTGGCAATGTAACGGGCCATGAGCTCATAGTCCGCCTTATGCTGAAGGAACACCTGCGCATCGCAGCGCATGGGCATCAGGTAGGGTGTGATGCGGACAACAGGGTCAATATCCTTGACGCGGCGTCCGTCGGGTCGGAATCCAAACATGGGTCTACCCCCTTTATCTTCTGCGGCCAATATCAGATATGAAATGAAAATGAACAACTGCCGCCATCTTTATTTTACGGATATGCGGGGATTTGTCAATCTTTTTTCCTCGCTGCAGGCGATTTACACAGCGCCCGTCTGCCGGTCAGGCTCCCTCCGGCGCTGAAGCAGGCACCCAGTATCGTTTCATCCTGCAGCCATCGACTTCAATCGTTTTCTCATACGCGCCGCCATTGGCCAGGATCACCCCTTCGCTGGCCCGGTTCCGCTCATCGCAGGTGACCAGCAGCCGGGAGATGCCCAGCGCCCCCGCCTTCTGCCGGTTCAGCCGGAGCATTTCCTTTGCATAGCCCTTTCCCCGTTCGGTAGGGCGCACCGTATAGCCGCAGTGCCCTCCCCAGGTGCCCAGGATGGGATGATCGATATGATGGCGCAAATCAATGATACCCACCAGGCGGTCATCCGCGCTGCGGATCGCCAGATACACATGGGCAGGCACCGCCGTGCCGGTTTGGGCGCAGGTCGCCTCGCTTTTGCGGAGGGTGCAGAGGCCGATCCATTCCGCCGCAGACTCGCATTCGTCCAGCGACAGGCAGCCGGCAAACCGATCTTCGTCCTCCGCGTCGTGCTCCAGCACCTCCCGGCGGAAGGCCCAGATCTCCTGCGCGTAGCGCTCCTGCGGCTCGATCAGCGCAATGCATTCCATGCCTGTCCTCTCCTTTCGTGGGCTTGATAGCATACATGCCCGGCTTCCGGTAAGCAGAAAGCCGCAGCAAACTTCTGCCGCGGCCATTTTGTCAAAGCCTCAAACCAGCGCGATCACTGCCACAGCGGCGTGGGATAGAGTCCCTCCTCCGCCATGCGGGCAAGGGCTGCCTTCACCTGGGGCTTATCCGCCTGATAGGTGACGCCATACCAGCGGGAGGGGCACTTGAGCACCTCCACCGTCGCCGTACCTTTGTCCAGCATGCCGTTGACCACCATGGGCAGGTAGTATTCCGCCTTCAGCGGATTCTCCTGCAGCGCCCTGGCGTGGAAGGCCGGGAAGGTCGCCTGCATCTCATCAATGATGGAGGGCGTGAAACCGAACATGTTCATGCTCACCGGCGCATCCTCAGGCAAACGATGATAGGTTGCTCCGTCCTCGGTATACAGCGGGCCGTCGCAGCTGCCGATAATATGCGTCCGCTCGGTCACGGTGGTCAGGAAGCCGCTTTCATCGGTGGAGCAGACGCCGCGGGACACATAGCCGTTTTCCGTCAGCGTATTGCGCAGCTCATACCCAACCATGAAATAGCGGGCCTTGTCGTCATCCTGAAGGCTGCACAGCTTCTCATAGGCAATGCGATATGCCTCCACGCCGTAATAATCGTCCGCGTTTATGACCAGGAAGGGCGCGTCGATCACGTCCCGGCAGCACAGCACCGCATGGCCGGTGCCCCAGGGCTTCACCCTGCCCTCCGGCACGCAGCAGCCCTCCGGCAGCATATCCAGCTGCTGATAGGCATAGGTCACGTCCATATGCTTTGCAATATGGTCGCCCACCACCCGCTTGAAATCCGCTTCGATCTCATGCTTGATGAGGAAAATGACCCGCTTGAAGCCGGCGCGCTTTGCATCGAATACGGAATAATCCAGGATTGCCTCACCGCTGACGCCCACAGGGTCCATCTGCTTCAAACCGCCGTAGCGCGAGCCCATGCCAGCTGCCAGAATGACCAGAATCGGTTCTTTCATGCTCCTTTGCCTCCGCATCAGTTTTATCCCATGATACCCCAATTTCTCGTCTGTGTCAAATGTAAAACTTCGCAAATCACCGAAACATGATTGCGTTTCCGGCGCGTTTGTCGTATAATACAGGGTGTATGACTGTCAACATCACGCAGGAGGTTTCAATATATGGATTTCCTCAAAACCTTGCTGGCTTATATGACCCTCATGGCAACCCTGGGTGTGCAGGAAGGCCCCGCGCCTGCCGCAGTGCCCACCCCCACGCCCCTGCCGCCCTCCGTGACGGCCACGGCTGTCCCGCACCAGACGGCAGCCCCCACGGCTACCCCCTCTCCCTCCCCCGCTCCTACGCCTGCCATCACCCCCAACAACCGGTATAAGCAGGTCGATTTCGGCAGCAGCGGCAACAATGTCAAGAAGCTGCAGAACGCGCTGATCGAGCTGGGCTACATGGAGGAAGGCTCTGCGGACAGCCAGTACGGCTATCAGACCTACAATGCCGTCAAGGCCTTCCAGCGTGCCAACGGCCTGACCGCTGACGGCGTCGCCGGCCCCAAGACGCTGACCGTCCTGTACGAAGATCCCAACGTGATCGGCGTGGTGGAGGAGACGCCCGTTCCCACCGCAACGCCCACGCCTTCCCTGCCCCCGCTGCCTACTCTTGATCCGAGCTATGCCGTCAAGGTGGACGCAGCACAGATCGCTGCGGACGCGCCTGTAAAGGCTTTGCAGCTGACCCGCCTGGAGGACGCCAACATCATCTCCGGCACGGATGGCGCAATCCTGTACCGGGAAACGCTGGTGGACGGCGCTCCCGCCCTGGTCAAGCCTGCACTGTGGCAGAACGCCGACGGCACGGCAGTCGTCTCCCTGGCGGAGCTGACGGACTGCATGCCCGGCTGGACCTTCATGGGCTCCAGCGCCGACGGCTTGTACAGCCTGAACGCCTGCGGCTATGCCGTCAGCATCCAGGTGGCCTCCAACGGCGTTGTTGTGCTGGTGGACGGTGAAAGAGCCGAAGTATCCGCCGCAGACGTGATGCTGAAGGATAATGTGCTGTATGTGACCGACGCCTTCCTGTCCAGCGCCCTGAACGCCCAGACGGTTTTCGATGAAGACGAAAAGTCCCTGCTGCTCATCCTCAAGGACAAGAGCATCGCCTCCGCCCAGGACTAAAAAGCATATGAACAGCGCCCCTGCAAAGCACAGGCCTGCAGGGGCGCTGATTTTCTTTTATCTGAGTCCGCCGTAGCCGTCGTTGTACTGGATGGTCTTCTGATACATCTTGTAATTGGAGGTATGCAGCTTCTCGCGGCGAACCTCCTTGCCGTTCCTGTACCAGACCTGATAGGTCACCACGGTGTAGCCGGTACGCGGGCTGACGGTCACCTTTTCCGAGCCAACGGGCAGCTCTGCATTATACACATACAGCGGCTCGGACGGCGGCTCCTTGACATAGGTGGTTTCGCTGACCAGATCAATGGTCTCCCCCTCGTCCAGCATCTTGCCGTAAAGCTCCACCGTCACCTTGCGGTTGGCGTAGTTGGCCACGATGAAGATGGGCCAGTCCGTATCGTTGCGGAAGCGGAAGTCCAGATTGGGCCAGTTGACCGTCGCGTCCTCTCCCTTGTCCACATAGTTGCTGGGCCAGGCATGGGGATCACGATCCACGATGGTCAGGTCCGCGCGGGCCACTGCATTGAACAGCGTCGTGCTGACCTGGCAGACGCCGCCGCCGATTTCATCGAAGGTCTCGCCGCCGGCAATGGCTGCTGCAGGCTTATAGCCCTTTTCTGCGGTGCGCTGGCCGGTAGACTGGTTGAAGGAGAAGGTCTCGCCCGGCAGCACGGTCTTGTGGGTGATCGCCTCTGCAGCCAGACGGATATTCGTGTTGCGGTTGGCGTTGCTGGTGGTATCCGTGGTAAAGGAAGAGATACGGCCGAAGGAGTTCATCAACTCCGCCTTGGTCACCGACGCCAGCAGGATCTGCGGCTCCACCCAGACGTTTTCCTGATACACGCCGCTGTCCAGCAAGCCGGTCACGGTATTGTAGATAGCATCCGCATCAATGTAGACGCCGGATTCATCGCTGTTGAAGGTGAAGGATTTGCTGCCCGGATCAAAGGTCGCCACCGAAGCATTCACAGGCTCCCGGTTAACGGAGGCCGCAATGCTGTCCACGATCTGCCGCACCGCTGCCCGGTCATAGGTGGTGACGGTGTAATAGGCGCGCGGATTGGTCAGCGCATCCTGCACGGTGGAAAGCCGCTGCCGGAAGGGCGTGGTGGTCGTACCGCGGATGGCAGTGGTATTCATACGGCCCACAGCATAGGCCTGCAGCACCACCTCATCAATATTGCGGTACAGCGGCACGGTATCGGAGCTGATGGGCCAGGAATAGCCGCCGACATTGACCGCGATGTTGAAATCGCTGCCGGCTCCGCCCTGCACCTGGCCGACTGCCTGCGCAGCCTCCGCCCGGGTCATGCCGCCCACATGGACGCCGTCAATATACACACCGGAGAAGATCCGGTCATTGTTCATAAACTGCCGGTACGCCTCGTGGGTACGGTTCGCCTCTTCATCCAGGCTGACGATCGCCCCGTTGACAAAGGCGTAATTGGGCATGCCCTCGTATTTGATCCCCGTGATCTGCGGCGCGGCAAACATCAGCAGCACGCCCGTGGCCAGCAGGCAGATCAGCGCGACCGTCAGCCACAGAACAGTATGCGTGTCCTTTTTCTTTTTCTTGCGTACAGGCTGTGCAGCGCGGGCCGAGAAATCCGTCTGGTCAAAATCGCTGTAAGCAGGCAGCTGGCGCTGCGTGCGGACAGGCTGCGCAGCATTCGTACGCTGGCTCTGACGCAGCTGCTCCTGGCGCTCCAGCAGCTCCTGGGAGCGGCCGATCGGCGCACGGGCCTGACGGCTTCGGACAGGAACTGCGGGCGTCACATCTGCCGGCTTGACATTGCGGTTGACGCGACGATTTCTTCCCTGGGGTGTTTCGGTCATTGATACAGTGCCTCCTGATTGTTTACGGATGTTCCCTGTGCGCCATGCGGTAAGAAAGCTGCTGCAGGCTGTCAGACAGGTGAACATTGACCACCAGCATATCATCCGGATGGTTCAGATCTGCCGGGGCAAAGTTCCAGATGGCGCGTACGCCGTATTCATACAGATGATCGAGCGCCTCCTGGGCATTGCGCTTGGGCAGCGCCAGCACAGCGATGTCCACCACATTCTCCCGGACGAAGGTTTCCAGCGTGTCCATATGGAGGACAGGAATGTCCCCCAGGCAGCGCCCCACCTTGTTTTCCTGCGTATCGAACAGCGCAATGGTCCTGAAGCCTTCCCGGGAGAAGGTGGGATATTGCGCCACGGCGCAGCCGATGTTGCCTGCGCCCAAAATGATCAGGCGATGCTCCTGGGTCAGCCCGAGGATCTCGCCGATATGGCCCTTCAGATCAGCCACCTTATAACCGTAGCCCTGACGGCCAAAGCCGCCGAAGCAGTTGATGTCCTGCCGGATCTGGGAAGGGGTCAGATGCATGCGCTCGCCCAGCTCCTGGGAAGAGATCGCCGTCACACCCGCTGCCTCCAGCTCTCGCAGGTGACGATAATATCCAGGTAAACGACGGATCACCGCGTCTGAAACATGACCTGCCATTGCTCATCCTCCTCGCATCTTATGAGTCGCCCATGTATTGCCAATTATATCACAATCCGGGAAGGAAAGCAATATGATTTCCGGTCTGCACCCAACACCGCAGCTCATCGACGATGATTGCGCACCTCGCCGCGGAGGATATCGCCGGCATGTACGTCCACCGGCATCGGCATGGCAATGAGCTCGCCGCCTACGCCCAGCGTGTCGAGCCACTCGCCGGTCTTTTCCCGGAGGAAGGGAACCGCCGTCACCCGGTGCACGCCGCCTGGCGTAAGCAGCTCCAGCCAATCACCTGCATGGAAACGGTTCTTGAGCATGAATCGGGCAGGCTCCCCCGCCCTGCTGTCCGACACGGCGCGGGCAATAAATTCCCGCTCCTGGTGGAAGCCCTCCGCGCTGCCGGGCTCCCGGGGCTTCTCCAGCGCAAAGCCGGTATCGCTGTCCCGGTGGCTGGCGCAGGCAAGCTCCTCCATCAGCGCCGGCAGGGCGGCTTCAAAGGCCTCCGGGCTCCCGGCATACAGATCCAGCGCCCGGCGATACGCCGCCGTGACCGTGGCCACATAGTATTCGGTTTTCATGCGGCCCTCGATCTTCAGGGACGCTACGCCCGCTTCAACGAGTCCGGGCAGCAGCGGCATCAGGCACAGATCCTTTGCCGAAAAGATGTAGGTGCCGTTGTCATCCTCGCAGACGGGCCAGTATTCGCCGGGGCGTTTTTCCTCCACCACATGGTACTGCCAGCGGCAGGGCTGGGCGCACTCGCCCTGGTTGCCGCTGCGGCCCACCATGGCGGCGGACAGCAGGCAGCGGCCCGAGTAGGCCATGCAGGCCGCCCCATGCACGAAGGTCTCGATTTCGATTCCGTCCAGCTGGGCAGTCATACGGCCGATCCGTTCCAGGGAGGTTTCCCGGGCCAGTATCACCCGCTCGCAGCCCAGCTGCTGATAGTGCTTCACCGCCGCCGTATTGACGGTACTGGCCTGGGTGGACACATGCAGCACCAGCTCCGGCACCGCCTGGCGCAGCGTCACCACCGCGCCGATATCGCTGACGATGGCGGCGTCCACGCCGATGGCATGGGCAATGCGGGCTGTTTCCACAAAGTCATCCATCTGATCATCAAAGGGAAAGACGTTCATGGTCAGGTAGAATTTCTTCCCCGTGGCATGGCAGAGGGTAACCGCTTCCCGCAGCTGCGCCTCGTCAAAATTGCCGGCAAAGGCCCGCAGGCCAAAGCGCTTCATGCCGCCGTACACCGCATCCGCGCCGAAATGGAGGGCCGCCTTCAGCGCCTCCATCGTGCCGGCCGGACACAGCAGCTCCGGTATTTTTTTCATTGATTTATCCTCGTTGCTTCGCCGCATCCACATGGATGGGCAGGCTGCGGCTTACTCAATGCCGCGCTTGGCGTCATATTCCTTCCACAGCGGCGCATAGATGCTGACCGCCTGCTCATGCTCCTGGAGCGTCCGGGAGAAATGCAGTTCGCCGCTCTCCGGGTCCTTGGCGCAGAAATACAGATAGTTTTCTGCCACAAAGGTCTCGTCCGGCCAGAGCGCCGCCTTGATCGCATTTTCCGACGGGTTGCAGATCGGGCCCAGGGGCAGACCCGTTACCTGATAGGTATTGTAGGGACTGTTGAGCGCCAGATCCGAATTGGTCAGGCTCATCTTGCGCAGGCCGGTCACATAGTGGATCGTCACGTCGGACTGCAGCTTCATGCCCTTCTTCAGGCGGTTATGGAAGACCGCGGAGGTCTTTTCAAAATCGCTGTCCTTGGCTTCCTTCTGGATCAGGGACGCCAGGGTGATGATTTCATCCATCGTCATCCCCAGCTCGTCCGCCCTGGTCTGATACTCTGCAGGATATACATGGTCGGTCTGGCTGAGGAGCTTGCGGATGATCTCCTCCGCTGTTGCCGTCATATAGACCTCGTAGGTATCCGGGGCCAGATAGCCCTCCAGCAGGTATTTCCGCTGAAGCGCATTCCGGCTGTTCAGAACGTCGGCGATATAGTAATAGTCAGAGAAGGCCAGGCCCGTGCGGCACAGCTCCAGGAACTCCGCGCTGTCCGTCAGCGCGCCGTCCTCCACCAGCTTTGCGGCAAACTCCTCAATCGTCCAGCCGGGGATCAGCGTGATGTTGCGCACGATGGGATTGCCGTCGCCCATCGTCAGCTGCTCTGCGATCTGCCCCATGGTCATTGAGGGCGTCAGCAGATAGGTGCCGGACTGGATCTTCTGGCCCATACCGGCAAAATCGCAGTAATACTTGAAGACTGTACGGTTGCGGATCAAGCCGGCCGCCTCCAGATTGTTGGCCACGCGGGTCAGGCTCTGGCCGCTTTCCACCCGGAAGGTCAGCTGAGCCTGGCTGGCTTCGTCCGCCGGCGCAAACCAGGTATCATACACCTTCCCCCAGATGGTGGAGAGAATGCCGATGACCAGCAGCAGGCTGCAGACCGCCACCAGCACAGGGCGGATGATCCGCCACAGCAGACTGTACCAGTAGGGGCCGTACTGCCGCTCGTCCCGGACGCTTTGGTAGGTGTCGTTGTGCTTTTTCAAAGAACAAGACCTCCCCATGATTTCATTCGGAATTCGGAATGTGGAATTCGGAATTACGTTGGATTGCCTGTATCACTCAGCTGTCCAGACCCGGGATGCCCATGTCGATATTGGCGGCTTCCGTCACGATCCTGAAGATATCCGCCAGCGCCTGCTGCAATCGCATTTCTGCCAGCATGAATTTGCTGACCGTCGGATTGCCAAAGAGCAGGGCCGTGATCCCCTGGAAGCGCTGCATATCATCATCATCCGGCTTTGCGCCTGCCACCGCGCCCATCTGCAGCTTGACCTGCAGCTTCTTGTATTCCTTGATCAGCGCCGCAGTGGTCTCGTCGGACATGACCTCATCCTTCAGGCCGTGATAGGTCTGATATTCCTCGCTCTGGCGGATGTCCTGCGCCAGGCGGTGAGCATTGGAGTACTCCATATAAATTCTAACCGTCCTTTCAAATCATGAAACGAAACAGCCCTGGGAATTCTTCCCGGGATTGCATACAATGAAAGAAGAAGGTACATAACGCACCTTCTTCTATGATAACAGATACGGAGCTTTTCGTCAAACATCCAGGATGATGGGCAGGATCATCGGATTGCGCTTGATCTTCTCGAAGATATAGCGGTGGAGCTCATCCTTGATGCGGTTCTTGAGCATCGGCCAATCCTCGCCGGCCAGGCTGGAGGAAGCCAGGATCTGCCGGACCACGTCACGGGTATTTTCAATGATATCCTCATTCTCCCGCACATAGATGAAGCCGCGGCTGATGATATCCGGGCCGGACACCAGCTTGCGCTCGTCCCGGTTGATACCCATCACCACAATGATCAGGCCATCCTGGGAGAGATGCTTGCGGTCACGCAGCACCACATTGCCCACGTCGCCCACGCCCAGGCCGTCCACCAGAATGCCGCCAGTGGGCACCTGCTCGGCCAGGTAGAGCCCCTCCTGGTTCATCTCGATCACCTGCCCCATTTCGGGCAGGACGATATTCTGGCTGGGCATACCCATGGCTTCCGCCAGCTCGGCATGCTGCCAGAGCATCCGGTATTCGCCGTGCACAGGGATGAAGTACTGGGGCTTCACCAGCGCGTGCATCAGCTTGAGTTCCTCCTGGCAGGCATGGCCGGACACATGGACGGCCTCCATCTTGTGATACACAACCTGCGCACCGCAGCGGTAGAGCTGGTTGATGACGCGGCTGAGGTTCTTCTCGTTGCCGGGGATGGGGCTGGCGGAGATGATGACCATATCGCTGGGGCGGATCTGCAGCTTGCGATGCTCGGAATAAGCCATACGGGTCAGGCCTGCCATCGCCTCGCCCTGGGAGCCGGTGGTCATCACCAGGATCTCTTCATCCGCATACTGGTCCAGGTCATCTGCCTCGATCAGCACATCGTCAGGGATATGCAGTTCGCCGATCTGCATGCCCACCCGGCTGACGTTGACCATGCTGCGGCCGATAAAGCACACCTTGCGCCCAAAGGCCACGGCATTGTCGATCACCATCTGCATACGGTGGATATTGGAGGCGAACATCGCCACAATCACGCGGCCCTTTGCGTCCCGGAACATCTTGCCGAAGGTCTCGCCGATCTTGCTCTCGGACATGGTCTGACCGGGGCGCTCCACATTGGTGGATTCACACAGCATGCAAAGCGTGCCGCGCTCACCCAGCTCCGCAAAGGTGGCCAGGTCCGTCACATGGCCGTCAATGGGGGTATAGTCGATCTTGAAGTCGCCGGTGACGACCACCGTACCTGCCGGGCAGGTGATGGCGATGGCACAGGCGCCTGCAATGGAGTGGCTGACATGGATGAACTTGGCCGTGAAATACTTGCCCAGCTTCACCTCATCCCGGGGCTGCACCACCTGCATGGGAATGCCGGACAGGCGATGCTCCTTGAGCTTGAGATCCACCAGCGCCAGCGTCAGCTTGGTGCCGTACAGGGGCGCCGGCACCTGACGCAGAATGTAGGGCGTAGCGCCGATATGGTCCTCATGGCCGTGGGTGAACAGATAGCCGCGCACATTCTTTTTCTTCGCCACCAGATAGCTCACATCCGGGATCACCAGGTCAACGCCCAGCATATCCTCCTTGGGAAAGATGGAGCCGCAGTCCACCACAACGATATCGTCCTCATACTCGAAGACGGTCATATTCTTGCCGACCTCGTCCACGCCGCCCAGGCTCACAATGCGCAGACGAGCGTCCTGCTTCACATTTCGCGGGGTCACAATAGTCCTCCTTTCGGAAATCACTGCACCCGGTGCACCGGCATACTCCATCCGCGCACAGGGCTGTTGATAAAAACCTCATCAAAGCAACGGCCATAACGTTCGCCGCTGCTCTTTATGTACACTTTTTTGACGAAACGCCGCTCCGATGCAAACAGGCATAAAACGCCCTTTTGATGAGAGCAGCTGATATAACGTCCATGACCGGTATGCCGTTATTTCTCCCGGCAACACCTTTCGTTCTACTATTATAGCACAGCTTTGAAAAAAAATCCACCGAAATTCTGCCGAAACTTCAGCAAGAATTTGGTGGATTATGAGCAAAAAGCAGAATTATTATGTCATCAGCACTTCTTCAGGGGACTCAACGCCCATATCGGATGCATCAGGCATACAGGGGGAAGTTCTTCATCAGCGCTTCCACCTCAGCCTTGACCGCAGGCACAGCCGCTTCGCCCTCCTTGACAACGCGGGCAATCCACCCTGCAATCATCACCATATGCTCCTCCTTCAGGCCGCGGCTGGTGATGGCAGGCGTACCCACGCGCACGCCGCTGGTGACAAAGGGAGAACGCTTCTCATTGGGCACCGTGTTCTTGTTGACGGTGATGTTGGCGTCCTCCAGCAGCTTTTCCAGGAGCTTGCCGGTCATCTCGGTATCGGAGAAATCCAGCAGCAGCAGATGGTTGTCGGTACCGTCGGACACCATCTTGATGCCCTCTGCCCGCAGCGCATTCTCCAGCGCCTTGGCATTGAGGATGATCTGATGCTGATAGGCCTTGAATTCATCGCTCAGCGCCTCGCCGAAGCAGACTGCCTTGGCAGCGATCACATGCATCAGCGGGCCGCCCTGGGTGCCGGGGAAGATGGCCTTGTCAATGGCCTTGCCCCATTCCTCCTTGCACATGATCATGCCGCCGCGGGGGCCGCGCAGGGTCTTGTGGGTGGTGGTGGTCACAAAGTCTGCATAGGGCACGGGGGACGGATGCTCCCCTGCCGCCACCAGGCCGGCGATGTGGGCAATATCCACCATCATCAGCGCGCCGACCTCGTCGCAGATCGCACGAAGCTTTGCAAAGTCGATCCTGCGGGGATAGGCGGAAGCGCCGGCGACGATCAGCTTGGGCTGGCAGGCCTTCGCCTTGGCCAGCACGTCGTCATAATCAATATAGCCGTCGGCATTGACGCCGTAGGAGACGAAATTGAAGTACTTGCCGGACATATTGACCGGGCTTCCATGGGTCAGATGGCCGCCGTTGTCCAGCGCCATGCCCATCACGGTGTCGCCGGGATTCAGGCAGGCAAAGTAGACCGCCATATTGGCCTGCGCGCCGGAATGGGGCTGGACATTGACATATTCACAGCCGAAGAGCTGCTTGGCGCGGTCCCGGGCCAGATTCTCCGCCACGTCCACACACTCGCAGCCGCCGTAGTAGCGCTTGGCCGGATAGCCCTCGGCATACTTGTTGGTCAGGCAGGAGCCCATCGCCGCCATGACGGCAGGAGAGACAAAGTTCTCGGAAGCAATGAGTTCAATATGGGTGCGCTGGCGCTCCAGCTCAGCCTCGATCGCGTCGGCAATGGCCGGATCGGCGCTGCGGATGACGTCAAGTTCCATGGCAGATTCCTCCATACTCGTTATTTGTCACAGACCATTTTATTATACATGATTTTCAGCGTCTGTGAAGGAAAAAAACACAATTCATACAAATCCGGGGAAATATTCTCCGGTGCATATCCGTTTTATAGGCAAAGACTTCCAATCAAGGAGGACACTTCTATGTTTCGTCGGTTTTTTCCTTTGCTGGTTCTCTTGCTGATGCTCCCATCAGCCATTGCTGAGGAATATATCCCCTATGAGGTCACCCCCTTCTCCGGTTTCCTGCCGGAGCAGCTTCAGGAGCCCTTTGCGCCCATCGTGCAGGCGGAAAGCAATATCCTTTCCGGCGCAATCATCCAGCATAACGGGGATGAGGCTGCGGATGAGCCGGAGCACAAGGATGCCTGCACCGCGCTGATGCTGTATCAGGCAGCTGACGGCCCCCGCCTGTACGCCGCCGCCCGGACGGAGGGACTACCCTGGCAATTCAACGACTTCACCCGTTTTCTCCGGGACACGGAAAACATGTCGGTCGGCATCTATCGCCCGAAAAACACGATGGTGCCGGTATTCAGCCTGGACTATGCCACCCCGGAGGGGCTCCTGAGCGACCTGTTCTGCTTCTGGGGCAACCGGCTGTGGTGCATGAACGGGCATATCAACGAAGGACAGCATATCACCATCCGCAACGAAATGGGCATGATCTCTGTCCGGGACAGCGAAAGCCATGAGAAATTCCGCTGCCGCGATCCCTTCTTCCTGGATTACATGCCGGATCTGTCCGCCTTCCCTGTCAGCCGGGCCCAAGCGCAGGCGCTTTCCTGGCTGCCGGACTACGCGCAGCCCGTCGCCGGGACGATCCTCTACTGCAAAGGCGCAAATCTCCGCGCTGCCCCCACGGGCAAATCCGACAGTCTGGGACAGTACGCCGACAATGTGCCCATGATCTTCACCGGAGAAAAGCAGCAGGGGGCCAACTATCCCTGGGTGCAGGTGCGCATCGGCAGCACCGTGGGCTGGATGAGCAGCAACTATACGGATGACGAGCCGGACTGGGGCTTTGCGCCCGTTCCGCTTGGTCGCACCGCAGAAGGCTGCACCCTGTATGATGCGCCGGATTGCAGCCAAGCTGTTTCTCAGCTTGCCCCCGGCACGACCTTTCATACTCTGACCGAAATCAACGGCCTGTATCACATCTGCATCCCGAGGGGAGACATTTCCTGCGCTGTGGACAGCAGCGGCACCTACGGCTATATCCTGGCATCAGACATTCTGACCGGCTTCAGTCCTTCCGCCCTGGATGCATTGGAAAACGCCCGCTGACACAAAAGGGACTGCTGCGAACCTGCAGCAGTCCTCAGATTGTTAACAAAGGGATCTCTTTGACACGCAAGAGGATTTCGCCTCTGCGGAGGCGACCAAAGGGCTTTCCGTCATCCAACATCGCTTGAAGCTTTGCCTTCGGCAACTCCCCACCGGGGAGCCGCTTCTGCACGATGCCCTTTGGAAACCTTCGGGTACATACCTTTCATGAAAGCCAGGTTTGTCGATACGCTGAGGACTGCTGCACACCTGCAGCAGTCCCCTTTTTTGCACAAAAATACCGTACGCTCAGAATGGGCAGCCCCGCAGCACATCCGTCGAATGCTTAATGCTGCTACCTTCCGGTCCTGACATGGTTCACACAGAAGGATCGCACGGGACCCAATCGTCATTGCAATACGGCCTAAATATTATAGCGCATCGGATGCAAAAAAGCAAGAGGGTCCGGCACTTTGAGCACGGAAAATTTACATCGCGGATACTTTGATATTCAAACTTGTTTTCTTTGAATTTCAAACATCTTCCGTTGACAAGGAGGCTCCTGCATGATATGCTATCCCCGCTGCTTTTTTGCAGCTTCATTCACGGCATTTGATTTGAATTTCAAACAATCGAGGCATTGCAATGAACCAGAACGAAAGCATGATCGACCGGGTGCTGGTGCACCTGTTCAACGATCTTCTGCGCATTGAAGAAAGGACGCTGCAAAAGCAGGTGGGCGATCTGTCCATGCGCGAGGTACACATCATCGAGGCAGTCTGCGCCGCGCAGACCCAGGACAACACCATGACCGTCCTGGCCGCAACCCTCCGCGTGACCGTCGGCTCGCTGACCGTCGCCGTCAAAACCCTGGAGCGCAAGGGCTATCTCATCCGCCGCCGCTCCAGCTCCGACAAGCGGCGGGTGCATGTGCTGCCCCTCCCCCCCTGCCCTGGAGGTGGAAAAGCATCACCGGGCATTCCACCGGCGCATGGTGGACGCTGTGACCACAACCGTCTCACCCGAGCAGCTGGACGTGCTGATCCAGAGCCTGCATGCCATTTATGATTACTTCTACGATCAGGAGGAAGCCTGAATGATCCGCATTATCACCGAAGCCATGTCCGACCTGACCCGCGCCGAAGCATCCGCCCTCGGTGTCACGCTGGTCTCCCAGCCGCTCCGTTTCGGGATGGAGGAATTCCTGGATGACGGCGGCGTATCCCTCAAACGGGAGGATTTCTTTGCCCGGATGCGCGTGGCAGCCGAGCTACCCCACACTTCCATGGTGCCCATGGCCTTCTGGCTGGACGCTTTCAACAAGCATCTGCGCAATCCCGAGGACGAAGTGCTGTGCATCGCCGGCTCCTCCCGCCTGTCCGGCGGCCACCATGCCGCAGAGCTGGCCAGAGAGGAATGCCAGGCCCCCTCCCGGGTCACGGTGGTGGATTCCCTGTCCGCCTCCTGCGGCGAGATGCTGCTGGTGGAACAGGCTGCCCGCCTGCGGGACAGCGGCGCATCCGTAGCAGAGATCGCCGCACAGCTGGAGGCCCTGAAGTCCCGACAGCTGGTGTTCGGCCTGGCGGATGATCTGAAATATCTGGTCATGGGCGGCCGTCTGAATCCGCTGATCGGAAAGGTGGGCGGCGCACTCAACATCAAACCCACGCTGATGCTCAAGGACGGCGTGATCGAAAAGGAAGGCATTGTCCGCGGACTCAAAAAGGGGTATGCCTGGTATATCGATCAAATGAAGAAGCATCCGCCGGTTCCCGGGATTCCCGTATATATCGGCGGCGCAGACTGCCCCGAGGCCGTGGCGCTGCTGTGCAGCATGGTTCAAGACGCCGGCATCGACGCCAAGATCCGTCCCATGGATATCGGCTGTCTGATCGGTACCCACGTCGGCCCCGGCCTGACGCTGATGAGCTGGATCAGCTGAGTACCTGCCGGAACGGTACACGCCCCCGCCATGCCCCATTGGGATACATCCCATCTGCAATTCCTGCGCGTGCTGCTGCAAGTGCATCACGCGCCTTCTTGATTTTGGCGCAAACCTCATGTACAATACAGATAACGATACGGACGGAGGTACTTATGCTTTCCAAACGCGAGAAGCTGTTTCTGGCTGCCGAAGCCCTCGGCTGCCTGGCCTGCCCCACTTGCGGCGCGGCCCTGACCCGCACGGGCGACGACTTCGCCTGCGGGCATCGGCACCGCATCAACGTCAACCGCAAGGGGTGCCTGAATGTACTCTCCGCCCAGGTGGATTCCTGCTACGACGCCGACCTCTTTGCCGCCCGCGGCCGGGTGTTTGATGCAGGCTGCTACAACGCCGTGGCAGACGCCATCGAGTCCCTGCTGCCAGAGGGCAGTCACCGACTCCTTGACGCAGGCTGCGGCGACGGTTGGTATCTCAACGCGCTGCTCGCCCGCCATGCTGACTGGTGCGGTGCAGGGATCGATATCAGCCGGGACGCCATCCTGCAGGCCACCAATCACCCCTGCACCGCGCTGTGGTGCGTGGGCGATCTGCGCCGCCTGCCCTTTGGGGATGACAGCTTCACCGCTGTGCTGGACGTGCTGACCCCGGCCAATTATGAGGAATTCCGCCGCGTGCTGGCTCCCGGCGGCCTGCTCATCAAGGTCTATCCCGGCAGCGGCTATCTGCAGGAGCTGCGCGACGCCCGACGCCTGCCGCCCTACGAGGAGGGCCAGGTGGATGCCTACCTCCGGGAAAAGGCTGTCGTGACGGGCGAACAGCATGTCCTTGTGCAGCACCCGGTCACCCCGGCGCTCTGGCGCGACTTCGTATGGATGACCCCGCTGATGCAGGATTTGTCCGCAGAAGAAAAGAATGCCATTGCACAGCGCCCGGCCCGGACCGTGACCATTGATCTGCATGTGGCAGCCTGCAGGGTAGAGGGATAAAATGAAGAAGAAGGATTCTGTCACCCTGAACGCCAGCAGAACCGCCGGAATTATCCTCGCTGTCATCGGCGTGCCGGGGCTGCTGCTGATGCTCGTCCTCCCTACGCCTCGCAGCACCTTTTTCTTCACACTCTTCATCATCACAGGCTCGCTGATCGCCTGCTTCCTGGCGGACTATTTTACCCGCGTCCGTATCACGTTGACCAATACCGAAGTGCAGCTGCACGTCCGCCGCACCGGAGAAACCATTTCACTCCCCTGGACGGATTTCTCCTGTCTTTACGAGTTGCCCGGCTGGAAGATGAGAATTTACCTTCTCACCCCCGCCCCGATGGACAAGGTCACCCAGCTCGCCACCTACAAAGCTTGTTGCAGGAACACAGCCGTCCCCTATACCCATGAAGGCTGCCTCATCCTCAACGCCTATGTACACGGCAGCGTTATCGACCTGTATCTCCCCGCACATATTCAGAAAATGCCCTGGAGCCACTGCGCCAGGCTGTGAAAGGAGGCCCCCACATGGCCGATATGCTCGTCAAGCTCTATCCCCTGCCCGCCGATCCGGCGCTGGAGGCGGCGCTCCATGCAAAGGGGATCACCATCAAGAAAGCCCTTGCCCCCGATATGAGCCGGATCATCGCCTTTGCGGAGGAGAATGGTCATCCCGGCTGGGCGGATGAACTCCGCGTATGCTTTACCAATCAGCCCGTCAGCTGCTACATCGCAGTCAAGAACCGCCAGCTCATCGGCTTCGGCTGCTATGAGACCACGGCCCGCGGCTTCTTCGGGCCGACGCTGGTGGCGGACGCCGAGCGCCGGCAGGGCGTGGGCAAGGCGCTGCTGCTTGCCTGCCTTTCTTCCCTGCGGGAGCTGGGCTACGCCTATGCGTTTATCGGATGGCCTGCAGAGAACGCGATCCATTTCTACCAGCAGGCCACCGGCGGCATGATGATCCCCGACGAGGGGCACGGGGTTTATTCCCGAATGATCGGCATGGAGGACTGATGATGAAGAAGAAGCTGATCCCCCTGAAGAAGCAATCGAAGGCCGCGCAGAAGGAGCATGCCGCCAGCCAGCGGGGCTCCTGGGACGGCGTGAAGCCCATCACCCGCGTGGTGGAAAGCAAAAAGCGTTACTCCCGCAAGCGTCTGCCCAAGCCCATGCCCGAATAAAGCGCCGCGCCTCCCCGTCCGAATTGGACAGAGAGGCGCGTTTTCTTATCTGAACAGGTTCCGGGCAAAATTGTACAGGCCATGCTTCCACACCGTGAAATCATGTCCGCCGGCGGTGACGTAGAAGGTATTTTCCGTGCCGTTGGCGGTGAGGGTGTCCGCATAGGTCTTGGGCCATGTGCCGACCACGCCGTCGGTCTGGCCGGCATTGATGAGAATCCGGGTCTCCAGCGTTTCATCTGCCTTGAAATCCGCCGCAGGGAACAGCCCCTTTTCCGCATAGTAGGGCAGCACGCCGGGCGCAGGGCAGAAAGCGCCGATGTAGCCGAAGGTATCCTGCATGGTCAACCCGATGTACAGCGCCTCGCGGCCACCCATGGAGAGGCCCGCGATCGCCGTGTTTTCCCGGCCCTGCGCAATGGGGAAATTCTCCTGCATATAGGGCATCAGATCATCCCGCAGATCGTTGATGAAGTGATCAAACGCCGCAAAGTGCGCCGAGGTATACATATCCGAGGCATTGGCCCGGTCATTCTCCCGGGCACGGATATTGGGCATGACGACGATCATCTCTGCCGCCTCGCCCTGGGCAATCAGGTTGCCGATCACCCAGGTGGGACGTCCGCCTGCCCATTCGTTTTCATCGCCGCCGATGCCGTGGAGCAGGTAAAGCACCGGGTAGGTCTTCTCTTCGGAATAGTCAGGGGGCAGCAGGATCATCACCTTGCGCTCCCGGCCCGTGGTTGTGGAGAAATAGCGCCGCAGCAGCGTCTTGCCGTAGGGTACGCCATCCACCTTGGCGTCAAAGCCCGCCGGTGGATCAACAACCGCAGGAGCCGCCTTCTCCGCCGCTGCGCAGGACAAAAGCAGCGCCAATACAATCAGCAGCATCATCAGCTTGTGCATCACGTTGCGCCTCCTTACACCTGCAGGTAGCCCTTGAGCACCAGCAGCGTATTGTGAACGCCGTCCATGTGGCTGCGCTCATAGCCGTGGCTGGCGTACACGCCCGCGCCGATCAGGCCGTGGCGGATATCCACGCCGGAGCGCAGCGTTGCCTCCACGTCAGAGCCGTAGTAGGGATACACATCCACCGCATAATCCGCGCCCTCCGCCTTAGCGGCGTTGATCAGCTTGGTGGTGACTTCATAGGAATAGGGGCCGCCGGAGTCCTTGGCGCAGATGGACACCTGCTTCTCCGTGCACTGCAGACCATAGCCCACGCAGCCCATATCCACGCTGATGGCTTCCGTTACCCCGGCAGGCACCGAAGCGCTGCCGCCGTGGCCCACTTCTTCATACACCGTCACATGGCAGTACACGCGGCGGGACGGGACGATCTGATTGTCCGCCAGATACTTTGCCAGACCCAGCAGGATGCCCACACTCAGCTTGTCATCCAGGAAGCGGGACTTCAGGTAGCCGGAGTCCGTGCGGCGCGTGCGGGGATCAAAGCAGACGATATCGCCCACCTCAATGCCCAGCTTTCGGGCATCAGCTGCAGATTTGACGTCCTCATCCAACACGATCTCCACGCTGTCCCAGGTGCGCTTGGCGGAGGAATAATCGCCGTTGACATGCACGGAGGCATTGCAGAGTTGGCAGGTGCCCTCGATGACCTTGCCGTCACGGGTGTGTACGCGCACGTTTTCCGCCTCGGCATTGTTGGGATTCATGCCGCCCAGGGAGGTCAGCTTCAGCCGGCCATCCCCCTTGATCTGGGCCACCATTGCGCCAAGGGTATCAGCGTGGGCTTCCAGGAAGACTGCGTCCTCCTTGTCCTCGCCGCCCAGATCCACGATCACGCCGCCCTTGACGGTGATTTTTGCCTCAAAACCAAGGCTTGCAAAGGCCTGCTGCACCCATTTGGCAGCGGCAGCGGTATAGCCGGAGGGAGAATCAATGGCCAGCAGAGCAGCCGTCTGCTCCCAGGCATAATCAGCATACACGCGATTCAGCATATCAAAGCTCCTTTTGGGGCGTCCCCGTTTTTTGTTAGGATAGCATGATTCGTTATGGAAGTCAATGGAGCGGCTGTATCCCCTTTGTTCTTGATCTACAGATTGTTTCCCGATTCTGCATGCCCCCGCAAAAAACAGCTCCGCCGACTCCGACAAAGCTGTTTTCATCATATGATTCATTTGGAAGGCTTGAGCTGCCTGTACACCGTCAGCCACATGGTTACGAAGCAGGCCAGGCCGCCGATGGCATTGGAAATGGGTTCTGCCAGGAACACGCCCTCCACGCCATAGCCCAGGCGGGGCAGCAGCAACGTCAGCGGTACGACGATGATCGCCTTGCGGAAGAGGGAGAAAAACACCGCCTGCCGGGCCTTTCCCAGCGCCTGGAAGGTGGATTGGCCTGCAAACTGGAAGGCCATGAACACAAAGCCGAAGAAATAGATATTCAGCATCCTCGCACCCACTTCAATGGTGGCTGCATCATCGGTGAACATGCCGATCATCGGTCTGGGGATCAGCATCACCACCGCCCAGGCAATCAGTGTATACACCGCGCCCAGCACCGCCGTAAAGCGGATGCCTTCCCTGACCCGGCCATACTCCCCCGCGCCGTAGTTGAAGCCCAGCACCGGCTGGCTGCCATTGGCAATGCCGCCCACCGGCAGGCTCAGCAGCTCCCGCACCGAGCCCAATACCGTCATCACGCCCACATAGAGGTCGCCGCCCCCGGCGAACTGCAAGCTGCCGTACAGCTGCAGTTGATTATTGCAGACAATCTGCACCAGGCTATTGGTGCCCTGCATCACAAAGCCGGGAATACCCAGCGTCATGATGCGCCGGCTGCGCTCCGGGCAGATGCGGATCTCCCGGCGCTGCAACCTGATCACCGCCTGCTTGCCCGTCAGAAAGCGAAGCACCCACAGACAGGAGATTCCCTGACTGATAACCGTTGCCAGCGCCGCCCCCTGCACCCCCATGTTCAGCACGAAAATGAAGAGCGGGTCCAGCGCAATATTGATGACAGCCCCCAGGAGCGTCGTCATCATGCCGATCCTCGGAAAGCCCTGGGCATTGATATAGCCGTTCAGGCCGGTCACCAGCATGGAGAAGGCCGTGCCGAAGAGATAGATGCGCAGGTACTGATCTGCATAGAAATAACTCTCCTCGCTGGCCCCGAAGGCAAAGAGAATCGGTCTGCGGAAGCAAAACCCTACAAAAAAGCAGAGCACAGAAGCGATCAGCAGCATGGCAAACACATTGCCAAGAATCGCAGAGGCCTCCTTTTCATCCCGCCGTCCTCTTGCCATGGAGAACAGCGGCGTTCCGCCGACCCCCACCAGCTGGGTAAACGCCGCAATCAGTACGATCACCGGAAAGGTAATGCCCAGGCCCGTCAGCGCTACCTGCCCGACATCCGGCAGATGGCCGATATAGATTCTGTCCACAATGTTATACAGCAGCTGTACCGCCTGAGCCAGCGTCAGCGGCACCGCCTGCGCAATGATCCGCTGACGGACTGACCCCGTGGAAAAATCCGTGCTCGTTTTCTGCATCCCTGCTCCCCCGCCTTCAACCAATTCGCCTTATCCTACCACGATCCATCAGACGCGTCAAGCCGCATCATCCGCTCTTGATTCGTTGTACAATTTGTGCTATAATAGGTTGCAAATCCACATTTGCAAGTTTTTTCTTCATAAACAGAGGAGTGTTCCTGATGAAATTTGATGTAATCGTGATTGGCGCCGGTCCTGGCGGCATTTTTTCTGCCTACGAGCTGCTTCAGCTCGATCCCAGCCTGAAGGTCGCCGTTTTTGAGGCGGGGCATCCCCTGCACAAGCGCCGCTGCCCGATCGACGGCGAAAAGGTCAAAACCTGCATTGGCTGCAAAAGCTGCTCCATCATGAGCGGCTTTGGCGGCGCGGGCGCCTTCTCCGACGGCAAGTACAACATCACCAATGACTTCGGCGGCACGCTGCATGCCTACATCGGCAAGACCAAGGCGCTGGCGCTGATGCGCTATGTGGATGAGATCAACCTGCGCTACGGCGGCGAAGGCACCAAGCTGTATTCCACCGCCGGCAGCAAGTTCAAGAAGCTGTGCATGCAGAGCGATCTCCATCTGCTCAATGCATCCGTCCGCCATCTGGGCACGGACATCAATTACATCGTCCTGGAAAACCTCTACAACGCTCTGAAGGAGAAGGTCACCTTCTTCTTTGACACGCCGGTGGAGCATATCCGGGCAATTGCGGGCGGCTACGAGGTGCAGTGCGCGGAGGCTGTCTACACCTGTGAAAAGTGCATCGTCAGCGTCGGGCGGATCGGCAGCAAGTGGATGGAGACTGTCTGCCGGGAGCTGAACATCCCCACCAAATCCAACCGCGTGGATATCGGCGTCCGCGTGGAGCTGCCGGCGGAGGTTTTCTCCCACCTGACGGACGAGCTGTACGAAAGCAAGATCGTCTACCGCACCAAGCAGTACGGCGATCTGGTCCGCACCTTCTGCATGAATCCCAAGGGCGCGGTGGTGAATGAGAACACCAACGGCATCATCACCGTCAATGGACACAGCTACGAGGATCCGGCCAAGCAGACAGAGAATACCAACTTCGCCCTCCTGGTGGCCAAGCATTTCTCCGAGCCCTTCAAGGATTCCAACGGCTATGGCGAATCCATTGCCCGGCTGAGCAATATGCTGGGCGGCGGCGTCATCGTGCAGCGCTTCGGGGATCTGATCCGGGGCAAGCGCTCCACCCCCAGCCGCATTGAGGAAGCCTTCATCACCCCCACCCTGAAAGCAACGCCCGGCGATCTGTCCCTGGTGCTGCCCAAGCGTCTGCTGGACGGCATCATCGAAATGATCTATGCGCTGGACAAGGTCGCCCCCGGCACCGCCAACGACGATACCCTCCTCTATGGTGTGGAAGTCAAGTTCTACAACATGGAGGTGGAGGTCAACGAGAATCTGGAATCCAGCCTGCCCGGCCTGTATATCATCGGCGACGGCAGCGGCATCACCCATTCCCTCTCCCATGCCTCTGCCAGCGGCGTGCATGTTGCCCGCTGCATTGCAAATAGCAGATAATCCCCGTGCGTGTTTTGGTGAAACACGCATCAACTGCAGCAAAGTATGCAAACCTTTTTGAGCGGAGCTATGAAATGGTTGAGAGGATCAGAGATGCAGAGCTGAAAAGAACAATCGCAAGAAGGATTCTTGAAAACCTTCTCGATTGGTTTGAACTTGATGAAAGCAGAGAACAGTACATCCGTGAGTGTTCTGATTGGATGTTCTTTGCCGCAAAGGAAGAAGGCGATTACGCCGGATTCCTCTGCCTGAAGGAAACCGGCCGCCAAACAGTGGAGCTTGCTGTAATGGGCGTTCTCAGGGAATACCACCGGAATGGCTTGGGAAGCGCCTTGTTTCATGAAGCAAAAAATGCAGCCGCAGAAGAAGGGTATTCTTTCATGCAGGTAAAAACTGTGAAGATGGGCGTCTATGAAGACTATGACGTCACAAACCGCTTCTATCTGTCCCTGGGCTTTTCGGAGTTTGAAGTCATTGAAGAACTCTGGGGCAAGGAAAATCCTTGCCAGATCTATGTCATGTCGATCAAGTAATTCCAATGCGTTTCCGGAGGAAATATGAAGAAGTGGTATGACGAGGAATACGAATTCAGCATTGAAGTGACCGGATTTCTGCATGGGGATCATACCGAGAGATATTGCCGCAACGGCGAAGAGATCGACGATCGCTATACCTGCACTTACGGCTGCCCTGTCAATCAGGCCGGATATGGGATCTGTTCAAAAACAATGATGATGTTGTATCCCCTGATGGAAGCTGTCAGAAGCGGCGGCGATCTTGAAAACCTTGGCGGTGACAGCAAGTACTCCAAAACGGTTGTGTGCCCGGACGGCTGCGTGATTTTCAAGCTGACCGCAACGCCGCTGGGAAATGAGAATTTCCACAAGGGCCACTTTTATGATTATCCGGATCAGACATAAAGTCATTCCGATACATTGACATGCAGATTCCGTTATGTCCGGCACATCCGCATTTGATGCTTTTTCCCATTGGAGGTCGTACTGATACACACGCATCCGTACGGCACGTTCATACAGCTGCATATGTAAACGAGCATCCGGCACATCACCGGATGCTCGTTTGTTTGGCAAAGAAATCAAAACCTTCATAATTTCTGTCCGGAATCGCTTTTCTGCCGTTATTCTATCTGACGCCTGCCTCAGCCTTGCTGTATCGTGGTCCATGGAAAAAGCCCCGCCTGTTCTTGAGGAACAGGCGGGGCTTGCGATTGTTTCTTTACATCTGAAGGATTAGTCCATCAGCTGCTTCAGAGACTCCACATACTCCTTGTAGGCAGCGGTGTTGCCGTTGAAGCCGTACACACCGTGAGAGTCTTCAATGTAGTATGCAATGTTGCGGATGAACAGCAGCACCTTGGTATCGCCGTTCAGCTCGTCCTGGATGCTGATGGGCTCGCCGAAGTTGTAGGTGGGCAGAGCAGCCAGATCCAGCTCGGTCATGCCCTCCAGAGAAGGCAGGATGGACAGGAATTCATCGGAGATATCCACGGAATGATGGTTGTTGACCTTGTAGGTCACGGTCACATTGCCGTTCTCAACCAGCACAGTCACAGTACCAATGCGATGGACATTACCGGAGATCAGGTCGAAGGTCTGCTCGCCGTCCACGGACAGATCGACGGGCGTGAACATGTACCACTTGTTGGTGATAGCATTATCCAGGTCACGGAAGCGGATACCAGCGGAGCAAGCAGTCATCTGGTACTCTTCCTTGGCGCTGATCACGCGGGTTTCCTCTTCCTGGCAATCAGCACAGACACGCTTCTCTTCGCCGTCGGTGTTGTCGGTGACCTCAGTGGTCACTTCCCAATCGCCCCACTCATGACCAGCCTTGATGACTTCCTGCTTCACCAGCACGGTCTCACAGGTAGAGCAGTGCTTGCCTTCGGTCAGGCCGTCTTCGGTACAGGTCTTGTCGTAGCCTTCGTCGATCACTTCGGTATGGCCCAGCGCAGCGATTTCTTCCTGAGCAACCAGCACTTCGCCACAGACGGAGCAGTGCTTGCCCTCGGTCAGACCGGTTTCGGTACAGGTGGGCTCCACAGCATCATCAACAACCTCGGTGTGGCCCAGCGCGGGGATCACTTCCTGAGCAACCAGCACTTCTTCACAAACGGAGCAGTGCTTGCCCTCGGTCTTGCCATCCTCGGTGCAGGTAGCCGCAACAGCGTCATCAACCACTTCGGTATGGCCCAGCGCGGGGATCACCTTGGTGTACACATCGCCGCAGTTCGCGCAGGTGCCGGTCACCTTGCCGTCCTCGGTACAGGTGGCTTCGACCACTTCTTCCTTGTAGTCATGGCCAATCGCAGGCAGAACCTTGGGGTCAATTTCCTTGCCGCAAACCTTGCAGACGCCCTTCTCGAAGCCGTCCTCAGTACAGGTAGGCTCCTTGTACTCGCCTTCCACATCATGCTTGAAGGGAACCACTTCGGGAGCTTTCAGCACTTCGTCACACACGGAGCACTTCACGCCCGCGGTAGCGCCATCGGTCTCGGTCTTACAATCGGGCGCAACAGCGGGGATGGTCTCCTCAGTGTGGCCCAGGGGATCAGTCTCATCGGTCACATTGCTGTCACCGCAGCCAGCACAGGTATTGGTGGTGTAGCCGCCCTTAGTGCAGGTGGGCTCGGTCACAACAGCCTCGTAGTTGTGGCCGGTGGCTTCGGTCTCGTCACCCGTGTAGGTGTTGCCGCAGCCGGAACAGGTGAAGGTGGTGTAGCCGCCCTCGGTGCAGGTGGGCTCGGTCACAACTTCTTCGTACTTGTGGCCAGTCGCCTCAACAGCATCATCCACATATTCGTCATCGCAGCGGGTGCAGGTGAAGGTGGTGAAGCCGCCCTCAGTACAGGTGGGCTCGGTCACAACTTCCTTGTAGTCATGGCCCAGAGCAGGGATGACTTCCTGCTTCACGATCTCGGTGCCGCAGACTTCGCAGTACTTGCCTTCGGTCAGACCGGTTTCGGTACAGGTGGCTTCCTTACCGGGCTCAACGATTTCCTCGTGCTTGCCGATGGCAGGGATAGTCTCCTCATAGGTATGGCCACAGCCAGAGCAGGTCCACTCCAGCACCTTGTCGGTCACACAGCCGTCGCCGGAGATGACTTCATGGGTGTACTTGTGGTCGCAAACGATGGTGATGGTTTCACCCTTCAGAGGCGCGTCAAACTTACCGCTGAAGCCGCCGACAGTACCGGTAGCACCCACATACGCAGTACCAGTGGCATTCTCCTTGATTTTGAAGGTCAGGGTACCAACAGTACCGCCATCGTTGCCGCCAGTGCCAACAAAGCTCATTGCCGTAGAATCGAAGCCCTGAGCAATGCCACAGGTTGCGCTCACAAAGTCCAGCTTATCACTGGGATAGCTAACAAAGCAGTTCCAGAACGTGCCATCATGAGCTTCCAGCTCGATGGACACAGTAACCGTGCTGCCAGGGTTGCCGGTAGCAGCGAACGCCGTTGCCGCGCTGATCATCAGAAGCAGCGCAACCAGGATGCCAAGAATCTTTTTCATGATGATTTCCTCTTTCTATATTGCCCGGGTGTTGCCATCCAGGAAAATTAGAGCAGTTCCACAGGCCAACCGCTGACAAACTTCAGGATCAGAATCAGGTCGTCGAAATCGACCAGTTCATCACCGGTTACCTCGGCATTGGCCAAATTGATCTCCACCGGCCACATAGACACATACTTCAAGATCAGGATCAGATCGTCGAAATCAATTTCGCCGTTCTCATCAGCGTCACCGGGCTTACGGGGAGGTGCATCGGTGATTTCCAGCGTAATGCTGCCTTCCACCGTGCAGGAGCCGGCCTTGCGCTCCACCTTCACCTCATAGGTGCCAGGGGTTGCATCTTCCTTGACCGCGAAGGTCAGGGTACCGATCTGGCCCGCAGTCAGCTCCGCCACCGTGTAAGTGGAGGCGCTGCCGGACATGGCAGTACCTTCGGGGTTGATGGTGATCTCCGGAACATTGATCACAACAAAGTACCCATCAAAAGACTGAGGGGGTACCGTATCGTTCTCACCGGCACCAGCAGCGCTCACAAAGGTAATGGGCGCCGTACCCGGATCAACGCCGATCATAGCAGCATTTCCGCCGCCCTTGCTCAGCGAGATCTCCATCGTGTATTCTTCACCAGCGCACAGCACAACCGCATCGGTTTCGGCTTCCGCCATTGCCGTACAGCTTCCGAACACCATCAGCAGACAAAGCAGCATTGATACGATCTTCTTCATCGGTAGGACAACCACCTTTCCATAATGAGCACCGTATATTCTACAGGGACTCTCCCTATGAATATCCTGACTAATTCGCGCTGTTGATTGACTTCATGGTTTGAAGGATCTTCAGCGCATCCTCCACGGACACCGTCCCGTTCTTGTCGGCATCGGCAGGATTTTGCTCGATGCTGACCGGCCAGCCGGCACGGTATTGCATGATCCGCAGGGCATCCTGCAGATTCACCTGTCCATTTCCATCCGCATCGCCTGACAGCTCTGCGGCTGTTACGGTAAACACATCGCTCGTCCAGGAAACCGTCTGGCTGTATGCATCCTGCATAACGAGCCTGCAGCGGTATTCCCCCGGAGCGTCAGGCCGGAACGCCTTGACCCCGCTGACTTCCGATATACGCTCCGTCATCAGCGGCGTATCGCCCGCTGTCAGCCATTGGACGTAGCTGCCGTCAGGATCATCCGTCTTCAGCGTCCCGGAACCACCTGACATGCGGTAGGTCAGCATCACCGATTCTCCCAGGCGGATGCTGTCAGCATCCAGCGCTGCCGTAATGACCGGCTTGGCATGCAGCCCGCCGACGATCGTCAGGAAGAGCTGCAGCGGCTGTGCTTCCGGAAAGTGCGGACAACTGGCTTCTGCATAGAACAGCAGCTGCTGGCCCACATGCGGGATGAAGCTTACGCTGCCGGAACGCGCAGAGACCTGCTGTCTGCTGCTTGCAGCCAGCACGCTTTCCGCATCGTCAATCTCTCCGTCGCCGTTAGCATCCTCTTCCTCATAGCATTCCCAACCGACATACACGGTCTCCGCTTCACAGGAATGACCGTGGATCGTATAGGACGCCTGAACAGGATTTCCGGCAGAAACCACAGAACCGGGATTCAGCTTTGCCGTCACAAAGTACCGATCCTCCACCGTGATGTAAGAGGATTGAATGTCGACAGCATTCCGATCTCCGTCGGATGCGGACATTTCAAACCGCAACTCCCCTGCTTTCAGCGCCTGGTAGGAGAACCGCCTGACAGCACCGCCATCCCGGGCATTGACCTGTCCGGAGGTTTTTGCCGCTTCATGGGCCGTTCCGCTCTCATCATACAGCGTCCAGGTTCCCGCATAAGAGACCGGGTCGGTTACGGCAGAAAAAGACACCGTTGCTGTCACTTCTCCGCCCACGGGCACCGACGTACGGTCTGTTTCTACCCGCACGACCAACGCGCTGTCGGGCGTGCCGTCCGTGTCCTGATCCGTGCCAATATTATCGAAAGCAGGCTCATCTCCCTCGTACACCTGGATTGTCGGTGTCGTCAGGGAAACAAGATTTCCGTCCCCGTCCGCCGCTACGATCACGAAGTTGAAATAGCCCGCCTGCTGAGGCTCGAAGAACACCCTTTTGCTTTTTGAAACGGGCTGTCCTTCCTCCCCCAATGACCCGGTAGGCTTTTCACTTGTCAGCGGACCGGTTGGGTTAAAATTCTGATCCATGGTCTGACCGCCGTAGGTATAGGTGACCGGCCCGTTTGAGCAGGTGAAGGTCACGCGGAAGTACACCCGCTCCCCCACAGGAACCACAGAGTCGGACACAGTATACGCCACCGTCAGATCCCGGTCGGATTTGGCGCCGGTATAAGGACTGATATCCCCCTTCGCTTGCACCGTGAGCAAGGACTGCTCCGGCACACGCTTTCTTGCATTTTCCAGTGCAGACGCCATTTCTGCATGAAATGCAGCCTGATACGCCTCCGGCTGATCCTCAAAGCGGAGCGTAATCTCCTGCGTCTGATCTGCTTCAGACAATGCTGCGGTTCCTGCAAGCAGGATCGCCGCCAGCAGAGAAAGAAGCCTTTTCATCCTGTGATGCAGCCCCTGCTTAATTCTGGGCCGCCGCTTCACCGGCGCTGGTCAGCATCAGCAGCAGATCAGCGATGGTGATCTCACCGTCCCCGTCCAGGTCAGCATTCAGCTCGTTGATCGTCACGTCCCAGCCGGCGTTGTACTGCATCATCATGAGGATATCATCTGCATCCAGCGCGTCGCTGTCGTTCACGTCGCCAGGAATCCCCTCGGCCGGGGGCTCAGTGGCAGCGTCGTAGCTGCTCAGCTGGCTCAGGCTGGTGCAGTTCTTGAAGGCGGCAGCGCCGATGCGGGTGATGGTGCTGGGCAGCTTGACGTTGGTCAGCACGGTATTGCCCTGGAAGGCGCCGTTGCCGATCTCCGTGACAGGCTTGGACTCATACCAATCCGGTACGGTGATGGAGGCGTCCTCGCCGGTATAGCCGGTCACAATATAACCAGTACCGTCGCTGGTTTCGGCAAATGTGAAATCCGAAGCAGCCGCAAAAGCATACACCGGCAGCAAGCATACCAGCGCCAATCCAAGCAGCACACAGCGCATCCATTTCGCCATTCGCATGATTTCATCTCCTTAACGTACGAAAAAGCTGATAAGCCCTTTCTATTCTTTGCTATTATAGCATGCGCAAGCAGATAGCGTCAAGTCCCGATTCCGCATTCGCATGACAAATTTAGCAATATTTACATTTAATTAAGCGCGTCCGATTCTTGGTTTCTTCCCCCCGGCATGCGCCGCCAAACGTCGACGCAGCCTGTTTCCTGCCCGGCAGCACACAGCGGATATCGGGCAATGACATGGCAGCCCTTAAGGAAGTGCAGTCAGCAGTTCATGCTTCCGGGCACACTCCGCTGCATAGCTCTCCTCGCTGCATACCAGGATGGCAAAGGGAACGCCCGCAAAGGCATCATCAGCGATGCTGGTCACGCTGTCAGGCACGCATACGACCAGCGGATTCCTGCAGTTGGCAAACGCTTTGCTGCCGATGGTGGACAGACCCTGCGGGAGATTGACCTGCTGGAAAGCCGTGCTGCCGCTGAAGGCCTCCGCATCGATGGCCTGCACCGAGCCGGTAACCTTCAGGTCTGCAGAGATGTTGGTGCCGTCCATCGTGGTGCCCCGAACAGTTACCTCACAATCTGCAAAGAAATGCAGGTAACCGGCTACATCGATTTCTACCAGGGCAGGCTTGTCCACCAGGAAGGTCTCCATGGGATTGGTCGCATTTTCATGCTCCACCCGCCAGCCGATCTGCTGACCGTTGAGCCGCAGGAACAGCTCCAGCTTTTCCACCTTGATGCCGTCCCACTGATAGTCAAGCGTTGCCGTTACACCCGATCCGTCTGTGGCGGCGGCAGTGAAAGTCACAGCGCCCGCATCATGCCAGGTCACAACGCCCTGGTCATCCACAGTGGCAATGCTTTCATCGCTGCTGCTCCATTCGAGGGAAGAATTGGCTGCTTCCTCCGGGCGGATGGTGGCCGTCAGCTGCTGCTGCAGCGTCTCCCTGTCCACCTCACCGGCTTCAATGGTGATGCCCTCCACAAAGCTGTCCGCACAGATGATCTGCAGCATGCTGGACAGTTCACTGCCGTCAGCAGAGTGAACCGTCACTGTAGCCGAGCCGGGTGCAACACCGGTGATGGTCCCGTCAGGCTCAACCCTGACCACAGACATATCGCTGGACGTAAAGTACAAAGCATCGCTGGATTGGCCCTTTTCCGTAGTTGCCTGATAGGGCGCAGCCTTGCGTTCACCCACCTTCACCGGCAGCTTGCTGACAGTAAAGGAGAGTTCCGCGATCTTGTCATTTGCGCCGTAATCCTCAATAATCTCAATATCGGTCCAGTCAGTATGTGCGGGAACCTTCCTTTGCACTACCCTGCCGGTTGCCGGATCAATGATATAAGCAATCGTTTCCGGGGTGTATGTTCTGGTTGCGGTGAATGAACCAGTCGCCGTGTCAACGCTGCCATTGGCGTCGGTCGCCGTTACAACGAATTGATAATTGAATGTATATTCGTCCCTGGGTGCTTTGAGCTGAATTGCCGGGATCACCGCAAAATCGGTGCTTTCAGTTTTCTTATGGGTGTACTCCTTGTTTGTTTCACCGGTGATCTTCAGGCTGATGTCATAAGGCGGATACAAGCCATCCGCTCCGTAAACAACATCCAGCTCTTCGTCCGAGGCATCAGCCTTTATCTGAATAAATGCCAGTGATTTCAGGACTTTGCCTTCGCTGACAGTCACCTCAGCGCGGGTGTACACGAAGGGATCATCCTTATCCTGAATGGTAATGGTCGTCTTGCCGACAGCGCAGCCTGTAACATATCCCTGCTTGTCCACAACAGCAACATCCGGTTTGCTGGAGGTGAACAGGAACTGGGGCGAAATGAGCTTGTCGAGATCGATCTCCGGCTCTGTCTGCAGCGCAAGCCGTGCAATTTGCCCAGGAACGATGTTCAACGGTTTTGCTGCAACACTCGTGATTTCCGCATTCAGCAGCCTGTAAACTTGGTCAAAACCAATCAGCTTGATTTGCGTCAGCAGCATCCCATTTCAGACACCGAAATGGGAGGTGAAATAGCGGTCATTTAGCCCTTTTCTTCACCCATTATTTCACCCTTTTTTCACCCATAATGGAGTTTCACCCATATTTCACCCATATAAATTGGATCAGATTAGGTCAGAATGAGTCAAACCGCTACAAAAGGAAAAACCCCGGAAACTCAGTGTTTCCGGGGCTTTCAGGCACTTTTCTGATGAAATTAGCGCTTGGAGAACTGAGGCGCACGACGGGCAGCCTTCAGGCCGTACTTCTTGCGCTCCTTCATACGAGGATCGCGGGTCAGGAAGCCAGCCTTCTTCAGGGCAGCGCGCAGCTCGGGATCAGCCTTGCACAGGGCACGGGAGATGCCGTGACGGATCGCACCGGCCTGACCGGTCACGCCACCGCCGCAGACGTTCACCAGAACGTCGAAGGAGGTGGTGCCCGTCAGTACGAGGGGCTGACGAACGGTCATCTTCAGGGTCTCCAGACCAAAGTAGTTATCAATATCACGCTTGTTGATGACAATCTTGCCCTCACCGGCAACCAGGCGGACGCGGGCAACGGCCTTCTTGCGACGGCCAACAGCATTGTAAGAAACCTTAGCCATTGTTTGTTACTCCTTTCCGCTCAATTACAGGCTCAGCACTTCGGGCTTCTGAGCGGCATGCTCGTGCTCGGCGCCGGCGTAGATCTTCAGCTTCTTCGCCATCTGGCGGCCCAGGGGGCCCTTGGGCAGCATGCCCACGACGGCGTGACGCAGAGCCTCTTCGGGCTTCTC
>JAFQIB010000009.1 GCA_017397765.1 Clostridia bacterium
CAATGGACTGCGCTATCCGGGCAAGCCCGGACTCATGATGCCGAAACCGCCCCGCCCGCGCGGCAAAGCCCCGCGATACGAATACAGTCAGAGGGCCTGCGGGCCCTCCGACACCTCCCATGGAGGTTCTTTGACAGTCTGAGCCCGCTCTGTGAAAGGAGCGGGCTTTCTCATTTACAACAAATTGCTTCTTGCATCATAGCGCAAAGAGCACCTGCCGGTGCGGCAGGTGCTCTTCTATCGTATTCAGCTTTCAAGGATAAAATGCCGGGAAACGCGATCAATCGTCATCCTCGTCGTCATCGTCATCATGATCGTCGTCGCCGTTGTAACGGTCGTCGGCGGTCTCATCCCAGGTACGGTGGGAAATGATGTAGCGCGGACGGGCCTTGACTTCCAGGTAGATCTTGCCGATGTACTCGCCGATCACGCCCAGGAACAGGCACTGCACGCCGCCCATGAAGCACACGATGCAGGCAAGGCTGGCCCAGCCGGCTACGGACTGGCCCAGGAATGCGGCAATGACAGCCCAGATGATGCCGATGAAGCTCAGCAGCATGATGAACAGACCGGCAAAGAAGACCATGCGGATGGGCTTGACGGACAGGGAAGTAATGCCGTCAAAGGCCAGCGCCAGCATTTTCTTGAGCGGGTAGTGGCTTTCGCCTGCGAGGCGTTCATGACGCTCGTAATACACGCTGGTGGACTTGAAGCCGACCAGCGGCACCATGCCGCGCAGATAGAGGTTGACCTCCTTGTAGTTGGCGAACTCCTTGAGCACCCGGGCGGAGATCAGGCGGTAATCGGCGTGGTTGAACACCACGTCCACGCCCATGGCCGCCAGCAGCTTGTAGAAGCCTTCGGCGGTGAAGCGCTTGAAGAAGGTGTCCGTGTCCCGCTTGGAGCGCACGCCGTAGACGACCTCGCTGCCGTCCAGGTATTCATCCACCATCCTGTCCATGGCGTTGATGTCATCCTGGCCGTCGCAGTCGATGGAGATGGTGATGTCGCAGCGATCCTTGGCTTCCATCAGGCCGGCCAGCACCGCTGCCTGGTGCCCGCGGTTGCGGCTCTGGGCGATACCGATGAAATGCTCGTCCTGTTTTGCCAGATCGCAGATGATCTCCCAGGTTTTGTCCTTGCTGCCGTCGTTGACGAACAGTACACGGCTCTTGTCGCTGATCTTGCCGGCCTCAGTCAGCTGGTGGATCTTCTTCAGGAACATCCCGCTGGTGATGGGCAGGACGTCTTCCTCGTTGTAGCAGGGGATGACGATGTACAATACGGGCTTCATCGGTACACCTCCAAACGGTTGATTTGCTTCATTATAGCACAGATGCGTCCATTTGTACAGACAAGGACAGAAACAGAACAGCAGACTCTTGTAGAACTGTGATGAACGTGGTAGAATAAGGGAAAATGTGCGGAGGAAAGAATATGCGCGGTGCTTTCTGGACGAAGCTTTCGATATACCTGATCATTGTGCTCTGCATCGGGATGACGGCGCAGGCGGATGTTTTGCTGCCGTCCATGCTGGTGGAGATCGATGAATATGCCTTTCATGAGGATGCATCGCTTTCCGGCCATCTGGAGATCCCGGAGGGGACGGAAAGCATTGGCATGCGTTCCTTCCTGAACTGCACGGGGCTTACGTCGGTGACCATCCCGGAATCGGTGAAGTACATCGGTTTTGAGGCCTTCTATGGCTGCACCGGGCTGACGGGCACGGTGTACCTCAAGGCAGATGTGGTGGTGGAGACAGACGCCTTTGCCAACTGCCCGAATCTGACGGTGGTGCAGCAAACCCCGGAGGAAGCGACGCTGGAGGGGCTGCGCTATGTTGCCTATCCAGAGGACGGGTATGTAGCGATCACTGATTATACAGGAGATCTGGCCAGCCTGGTCATACCGGCGGAAATTGAGGGGCTGCCGGTAAAGGAGATCGGTGGCTCTGCTTTTGCGTGGAACGAACAGATCAGGGAGGTCGTGCTGCCGGATACGATAACGAACATTGGATTTTGCGCTTTCAATGGGTGTGAAATGCTGGAAAAAATCAATGTCCCTGAATGCCTGGTAAATCTGGGTGGCTATGCTTTTGCGAACTGTACTGCCCTGCAGGGGCCGCTGGTCTTTGTGGATGTGGAGAGCAGCTATACCTTCGGATCTATCTTTGACAACATCCCTGCGGCCCATATCAGCTGCTACAAAACGCTGGAAGACGGTACGCTCATGCTGGAATTCCTCTGTGATCCGTCCGAGGAAATAGTTATCCCGGAAGTTGTCAATGAGATTGCGGTGACGCAGATTGGCTGGAGCGCTGCTGAGAATATTGAAACGGTGAAGCGCATTACCCTGCCGGAAACGATCACCGAGATATGGAGCAATGCTTTTCAAGGATGTACGGCGCTGGAGCAGATCAATCTCCCTGCCGGCTTGAAGAGCTTGGGCAGCTATGTGTTCGAAAACTGTCCTGCGCTGAATGTTGCATATGTGCTGCTGGACGCAACGGTGGGGTACGGCGTGTTCGATGAAACCTCCAAATCTTCCCTGTGGGTATACGTCACACGGGAGGACGGAACACTCGCTGTGTCAAAATGCATCAATGCTGCGGCGCATATCACTGTTCCGGCAAGCTATGCCGGCAAGGCGGTGACGACGATTGCCGCCGAGGCGTTTTCCTACATGGATACACTTGAGTCGCTCACGCTGTCCGAAGGGATTCTCCGGCTGGAATGTTATGCAGTAGAGGGCTGCGAACAGCTGACGACGGTGACTCTTCCGGACAGCCTGATTGAAACAGAGAGCTTCGCGATCACTGAATGCCCGGCGCTGACAGGAGAGTATGTCCTGATAGATGTGGAGAACGGCGATTCGCTGTTCGATGATTGTCCCGGTGTGACGGTGTGGTCGGTCAGTACGAATGAAGACGGTACCTGTACGCTCGATGGCTATGAGGGCGCTTTGAAAGTGCTGGACATCCCTGCTGAATTTGCCGGCATGCAGTTGTCTGCCATCGGTGATAGAGCTTGCAGCTCGCTGGATGGCGTGGAACAGGTCATTATCCCTGACGGAGTGAAAAGCATTGGCAGCTATGCGTTCTCCAGCAATGATATGACGTCTGTTAAATTGCCGGAAAGTCTGGTTTCTCTGGGGTCGTCTGCTTTTTATAGATGTCAGAACCTGGAGGAAATCCTTCTGCCCAAGGGGCTGGAATCCATCGGCTACAGCTGCTTTGAGAACTGCACGTCGCTGAAGGGCGAGTATTATTTCACGATAGACGTGAACTTAACCAACATATTCTATGGCTGCGGGAATGTTACGGCGTGGGGGTTCAAGCAGCAGGAGGATGGCACGCTGAAGCTGACAAGCTATGTTGGACCCTATGGCGAAATAACGATCCCCGGCGAAGTTGACGGCACAGCGGTTACTTCGGTCGGCTCCTACCTCTTCGGATACGAGGGCAATGCAGCGGTGACGGACGTGATCCTGCCGGACAGCATCACCAGCCTTGCCTCCGGTGCGTTCAACAACTGTACCGGCTTGTCGGGTACCAAGGTGTTTGTCGGTGTGGCGGGCGCAAAGAATGCCTTCCGTGGATGCAGCAACGTGAATATATACAGCTATGCGCTGCGGGAGGACGGGACACTGATGCTGGAAGGCTATGCAGGCAGCGAAACTGACATTGTGATTCCTGATGTGGTGAAAGATAAGCCTGTAACTGGATTGGGCTACATGGTGTTTGCGAGCAACGAACAGCTGGAAAGCGTTGTTCTGCCGGATGCGCTGAACTATATGGACAATTATGTTTTCTATAAATGCACTTCGCTCAGCGGTGAATTCCTCTTCGTGGATATGGAAGGCGCATCATCTGCTTTCTACCAGGCGGGGGACGACGATCTGACTGTGTGGGTCTATGAGTCCAATGAGGACGGCGGGCTGACTGTGATCCAGCATCTCAGCACAGATGAGATGGTGTCGATCTCCGCAGAGATAAAGGGGAAAGCTGTAACCCAAATCAGGAGAGGTGCATTCGGATATTGCGACAGCATGACGTCCATTGATATTCCTTCCAGCATCAAGACGGTTGAAGCCTTTGCCTTCTATGGTCATGACAGCCTGAAGTATGTCACTTTTGCAGACAGTACTGTGATCGGAGACAATGCGTTCGATGATACCCCATGGCTGACGGATATGGCGCTGAAGATCATCAATGCTGTCACCGATGCGGATGATAGTGATTTTGAAAAGGCGCTGGCGATTCACGACTGGCTGACACAGAATTGTCACTATGATCTTGCATATTTTGAAAATCAGGACGTTAATGATTGCTATGCCTCTCCGACGGGAATGCTCATCTATCATAAGGGCGTCTGCTCCGGCTATGCGTGGACATATGAGCTGCTACTGAATCTGATGGGAATTGAAGTCCAGTATGTTCATGGCACTGCGGACAGCAATTTGACGGGCACTGGCGACCATGCCTGGAACCTTGTCAGGCTGGACGGTGAGTGGTATCATGTGGACTGTACCTGGGATGATCCGATCCCGGATGGGAAGGGGCGATATGATTACTGCTTCATCCCTGATGATGTGATGGCGGAGGATCACACCTGGGACGCCTCCGACTACCCCGCCGCCACCGGCACGCGGTATTTCCAGGGCAAGGATACACAGAAATAAGCATCCGGGGTCGGGATGGGAAATTTCCTGTCCCGACCCCTTGCAAAATCCTGCGCAGCGTTGTATAATACCCCCTGTACAATATCCCCGTTTGACGGGAAACGACGGTCATGCATTTCCTTTCAGAGAGCTGATGGGGCAAACGCCCGGCGGTGCGAATCAGCAGGAGGCAGAACGGTTTCCATTCCCGGATGGGTGCTGGTGAGGAATCAGCCGGGTGTCGCCCGATACAGCGCAGACAAGGTGGTCCGCAGCTTTCCTGCGGGCAAACTGGGTGGCAACGCGAGCTTCTCGTCCCGGGTGGGATGGGGGCCTTTTTGTTTTCAGGATATCCCCGAATGCCGTTGCTTTCCGAATGGATAAAAGGAGGAAAAACCAATGCTTGACATCAATCTGCTGCGTACAAATCCCGATGTGGTGCGGGAGAACATGAAGAAGAAGTTCCAGGAGCACAAGCTGCCCCTCGTGGACGAAGTCATCGAGATGGACAAGGCCTACCGTGCTGCCATCCAGCAGGCGGACGCGCTGCGCAATCAGATCAAGGTGATCTCCAAGGAGATCGGCGGTCTGATGGGCAAGGCCAAGAAGGGCGACGCGGAGGCGGCTGCGGCTGCCGAGGCTGCCAAGGACAAGGTGGCTGCCTGCAAGGCGGAGCTGGAGGGCCTGGCCGCCAAGGAGGACGAGCTGCAGAAGGAGATCCGCCAGCGCATGCTGGTGATCCCCAACATCATCGACCCCTCCGTGCCGATCGGCAAGGACGACAGCGAGAACGTTGAGGTGCAGCGCTACGGCGAGCCCGTCGTGCCGGACTTTGAGGTGCCCTACCATGTGGAGATCATGGAACGCCTGAGCGGCATCGATCTGGACAGCGCCCGCAAGACCTCCGGCAATGGCTTCTACTACCTCATGGGTGACATTGCCCGCCTGCACAGCGCCATCCTCAGCTACGCCCGTGACTTCATGATCGACCGCGGCTTCACCTACGTCATTCCGCCCTACATGATCCACGGCGACGTGGTCACCGGCGTCATGTCCTTCACGGAGATGGAGAACATGATGTACAAGATCGAGGGTGAGGATCTGTACCTGATCGGCACCTCCGAGCATTCCATGATCGGCAAGTTCATCGATACCATCCTGGAGGAGAAGCAGCTGCCCCAGACCCTGACCTCCTACAGCCCCTGCTTCCGCAAGGAAGTGGGCGCCCACGGCATCGAGGAGCGCGGTGTGTACCGCATCCACCAGTTCGAGAAGCAGGAGATGATCGTGGTCTGCAAGCCCGAGGACAGCCCCAAGTGGTTCGATATCCTCTGGCAGAACACCGTCGATTTCTTCCGCACCCTGGATATCCCGGTCCGCACCCTGGAGTGCTGCTCCGGCGACCTGGCTGACCTGAAGGTCAAGTCCATCGACGTGGAAGCCTGGTCTCCCCGTCAGCAGAAGTACTTCGAGGTGGGCTCCTGCTCCAACCTGGGCGACGCTCAGGCCCGCCGGCTGCAGATCCGCGTCAAGGGTGACGACGGCCGCAAGTACTTTGCCCACACCCTCAACAACACCTGCGTGGCGCCGCCCCGCATGCTGATCGCCTTCCTGGAGAACAACCTGGAGGCCGACGGCCGCGTGCGCATCCCCGAAGCGCTGCGCATGTACATGGGCGGGAAGGAATACATCGGCTGAGCCGATGTATTCCAATTCGGAATTCGGAATTCGGAATTCGGAATTGAATAGTGACAGAGAAAAGGCGGTATGCCGTTCCCGGGAAGGGGATGGCATACCGCCTGTTTGTATTAGTGGATGACGCCGCAGTAGCAGCTGCCGGTATCGGGATTGATGCTGTGGGCGGCTTCGTAGGAGTAGGTACAGATATCGCAGGTGCGCGTGACATGGCAGGCTTCCGGCTGGAAGTTGTGCTTGCCCAGACCACCCTGAGTGCGTCCGCAGATGGTGCAGGTTTCAAGGCTGACGCAGGTGGCAGGGGCCCAGTTGTGCTCGTGGGGGGCGATGGGATCGGCAAGGGGCGGAAGATAACAGCTGAGCCGGTTTTCTTCGGCTTTCCCGGTGCTGCGAAGGACGGTTCGGAAGGGAATCATGACAGACACCGGCTGGGACATATCGTTCACACCGAAGGTAATCATGATCGTGAGGGAGTCATCCTCTTCACAATAGTAGTCGTAGGAAGCGCCGTAAGATCTGGTATCTTCTGCACCGGCGGTGATTTTGATGCCGGTGCCTGCAATGTCCAGCAAGAGGTCGAGCGTTTCGTTTCTGCACTGGTGCGCGGCCTGACCTTCGTAGTGATGGCAGTAGGTTCCAAGGGACAGCGTGGCATCTCTGGGTGCGAAGTTAATGGCCATGGACAGCTTTGCGCCGTCCCAGTAGGCGTCCACCACGCGGATGTCCAGGAGCTCGCTGTCATGGTGCTGCTCCAGGATATCCATCAGGTAGGCGGCGTCAACGGTCTGGTTTTCGCGCTCGGTCAGGAACCAGCTGACGCCGCGGTAGGTGGCGGCGACGGCTGCGGTGCCGGTCATCAGCGCCAGGATCAGCACCAGGGCCATGGACAATGTCAATTTACGTTTCACGGGCGGGGAATCTCCTTTCGATGCGTTCACGACGCGGTGGAACAGCGTCGGGTCGTGGGACGCACCGGACAGCGCGGCGTCAAGGGCCTTGCGGATGTCTTCGGGCCTGCGGTTCATTCGGGTGCGCCTCCTTTCTCGGCCTCGGTCAGGCTGACGCGAAGCCTGGTATGGGCTGTTTTCAGCCGACTGATGACGGTCTGGTACGGAATCCCCAGCATGCTGCCGATCTCCCGGGCGGTGAAGCCCTGGTAGTCGTGCAGAAGCACTACGTCGAGCAGCTTCTGCGGCAGGCGCATCACGTCAATGGTCAGCTCGCTCAGGCTGTAGTCGGCATGGACGACAGGCTCGGGCAGCTGATCGAGGGTGACGCGCCGGTCGATGAAGCGCAGCCAGCCGGTGCGGCGCATGCTGTGGCACACATTCACGGCGATGCGCATCAGCCAGGTCTTTTCACTGCTTTCGCCCCGGAAGCGATCCAGCGCTGTGTATGCCCTGAGGAAGGTCTCCTGCACGGCGTCGGCAGCCAGATCCTCGTCCCGCAGATACACGCAGCACATCCGGCGGATGGGTATCTCGTATTCGGTCATCAGGCGGCGCAGCGTATCCTCACGGCTGTGCGCGCGTTCGGTCTCAGCCATGTGTCCGCCTCCTTTGGTTTCCGTGCGGTCGTGTATACCCAACCGCCTTACACCCATACAGACGCATGAAAGGGTGCTTTTGACTGACCGGTACAGAAATTATGCGGATTTCTTTCTGACCGGCATCGCCATGCCCACGGATTTTTCCTTTGCGGCCCATTCGCCGGCGCGGTTGGCCCAGTTTTCCGGGTAGACGGCGTAATAGGACAGCGCTTTTTCCCGGCGGAGCTTTCTCAGGGCGGGGAGATTGGCCCACAGATAGGAGGGGAGCCCCACGGCAATCAGATACAGCGGCCCCAGCAGCAAGGACTGGATGCAGTGCCCGTATTCATGCACCAGCACGCCGCGCCGGGAAGCCTCGGGGGTCAGCTCCTGTCCGTCCAGCGTGTAATGGGCAGCCTTTTCGCTGACGAAAACGAATAGCCCCAGCGAAATGCCGCCGCCGGTTGTCCATTCGGTCACAAGTGCACCGTGATAGCCGTAGCGGGTCTTTGCCCGGGGCAGCCAATACAGATACAGGAGGAAGCCGAGCAGCGTCTGGGGCAGGCCCCAGGTGAGCTGGATGAGGGTGAACAGGAATCGCTTCATGAGTTGAACCTCCGGTGTGATGATGCATATATCATACCATAAATGCTGCGATGAAACAATCAAGCGGCATGCCTTGACAGCATGCCGCAGATGCGTTGAAAGTTTATTCGTGGGTGAGGATTTCCAGGGGGACTTCGATGCGCTTCATTTCCGGGAAGCTGACGACAAGCCTGCGCCATTCGCCGCGCTTGTTTCGCAGGTTGTCCACGTGGAAATAGAAGGTCAGCGTGTTGCTGGGTTGTGTGAACAGCGCCAGCTCCTCCGCCCGATACGGGAGGGCGTAGAGATTGGTGACGGCGCCGCTCTCCGGGTCCCGGTAGCAGGACACATGCTCAACAGAACGATACGGATCGTTGGCATCCGGGTCGTCCAGCTGTACGGAGCCGACGTCATACAGGTTGTAGTCCGTGTCCCAGAGGTGCCAGTAGCGCACTTCTTTTCCGTCCAGCACGATGCTGGTCATGTGGCCGTCAAACAGGAGGGTGTTGTCCTCCTTCGGCGCGGCGGTGACGGTGAAGTAGAGCCTTTTGTCGGTCAGATACATCTGGCTGACATGCAGCTCAACCAGGTCGACGTCGTTGCGCAGCTCGACGGGGACGACAATGGCAGATGCATCAACGGACTTCGGGGGCACGCCAAAGATATATGAGAATTGATTGCTACGGTCGAAGAAATCCTGCAGGCTGGGCATGTATAGCCCTGCGGCCAGGGCGGTGACGGACATGGTCAGAAAAACCGCGGCAATGATGAGGGCAGCGCGAATCCTTTTCTTCATGACAGGGTGTTCCTCCTGATGTATGCTGTTCAGTGTGTGCCGGTGATGTGCGTCCGTCCATGTCAGCGGAGCAAATTCGCGGTCAACCAGCTGCTGGAAATCCTTATCCTTCATCCTCGTACCACTCCTTCAGTTGCTCACGGAGCATGGCGTTGGCTTTGCTCAGACACTGACGAACGGTTCGTTCGGAGATGCGCAGCGCTGCGGCAATCTCCCTGTGCTTCATGTTCTGGTAATAGCGCAGCAGGATGACCTCCCGGTACCTGGGCGGCAGGGCCGTGACTGCGCTGATGACGGTATGATCTGGAAAAACGAAGCCTGCTGCAGCGGGAAGGGGCTCTGCCTCCACGCGCCTGTCCACATGGCGGAACCAGGCTGTTCTTTGGTAATCCCGGCAGACGTTGATAGCGATGGCGGTCAGCCAGGTGAGGGGATCTGCATCGCCCCGGAAGCGATGGATTTGCCGGAAGGCCTTCAGGAAGGTGTCCTGGACGGCGTCCTGCGCGAGGGACGCATCCCGGAGGTTCATGGCGCACAGCCGCAGCAGACGGCTGCCGTGCTGACGCATCAGCTGGTCGAGGATTTCGCTGGGACTGTCCATCTGTGAACCTCCTTTCACCTGATTAGACGGTGGGCACGCATGAAAGCGGCATATCCGTATATCAGATTATCACAGATCACGCAGCAAGAAAATATATGAGAAGCTGTCTTTTCCCCTTGCTCAAACGGCCTTCGTAATGGTATAATCATCATTGGGGGTCTTTGACCCTTTGTTCGCATTGCAATGAAACGGAGGAGGTGGGCCATGTACGCACAGGTGATCGTGGATATCGTGCATGAAAACGTGGCCCGCACCTTTTCCTACAGGATCCCCGAGGGCATGGCGCTGAGCGTCGGACAGCGGGTGGAGGTGCCCTTTGCCCGGATGATCAAGGAAGGCGTGGTCGTGGGCTTCACGGAGGAATGCGACGTAGCGCCGGAAAAAATCCGGGAGATCCGTGCGCCGCTGGAGGAGTACGCTGCGGTGCTGCCGCCGCTGCTTCAGCTGGCCCGGCAGATGGCGGAGGACGCCCATTGCCCGCTGGCGGAGACGCTCCGATTGATGCTGCCTGCTGAAATGCGCGGCGGCCGGGTGACTGTGAAGACCCAGCCCGTGGCGCAGCTGGCCATCCCCCGGGCGCGACTGGAGGCGGCGATTGAACAGCAGGGCCGCTCGCAGAAGCGGCGGATGCTGCTGAATCTGCTGCGGGACGGAGAGGTCCATCCGGTGGAGGAGCTGCGCCTGCTCGTGCGCGATCCGATGGAGCCGCTGCACCAGCTGGAGGAGGCCGGGCTGATCCGGCTGATGAAGGCAGAGGTGCTGCGCCGTCCGGCCGGGGATGAGGACTGCGGCACGGTGATCGATCCGCCGCTGACGCCCTATCAGCAGGAGGCGCTGGACGTGGTGCTGCCGGACCTGAAGGCCGGGCAGGGGAAATACCTGCTCCACGGTGTGACCGGCTCGGGCAAGACCGAGGTGTTCATCCGGCTGGTGCGCCATGTGCTGGCGCTGGGGAAATCCGCCGTCATCCTGGTGCCGGAGATCGCCCTGACGCCCCAGATGGTCAGCTGGTTCCGCTCCCGCTTCGGGGATACGGCGGCGGTGCTGCATTCGCGGCTGTCCGCCGGAGAACGCTTTGACGAGTGGCGGCGCATCCGCCAGGGCAGGGCGCGGGTGGTCATCGGCGCAAGAAGCGCGATCTTTGCTCCCTGTGAGCAGCTGGGCATCATCGTGGTGGACGAGGAGCATGAAACCACCTACCTGAGCGACCGGCATCCCCGCTATGATGTGCGGGAGGTGGCGGCATGGCGCGCGCAGAATGAGGGCGCGACCCTCCTGTTGGCCTCTGCGACGCCGAGCATCCTGTCCTTTGCCCGGGCGCGCCGGGGTGACTACACGCTGCTGGAAATGCCGCACCGGGTCAATGACCGCCCCATGCCCCATGTGGACGTGGTGGACATGCGGCAGGAGATGGACAAGGGCAACCGGAGCATCTTCTCGGGCCTACTGATGCAGAAGCTCCGGGACTGCATGGCCCGGGGCGAGCAGGCGATGCTGCTGATGAACCGGCGCGGCTACAACTCCTTTGTCAGCTGCCGCAGCTGCGGGTTGACGATGAAATGCCCCAACTGCGACGTGGCGCTGACCTATCACATGGTCGGCCTGCCCCGGGCACAGGGAACGTCGCAGACGCTCGTCGCGCCAAGGCACGACCTCAACGGCGGCGACGGACGACTCCACTGCCATTACTGCGGCTACATGACCGATACGCCGACGACCTGTCCCGAGTGCGCGAGCAAGTACATCCGCTATTTCGGCGCAGGCACGCAGAAGGTGGAGGATGAGCTGAAGAAGCTGCTTCCCGGCGTAACGATCGCCCGGATGGACGTGGATACCACTTCCGGCAAGGAGGGGCATGCGAAGATCCTCGACGAGTTCCGATCGGGCCGGGCCAGAATCCTGGTCGGCACGCAGATGATCGCCAAGGGCCTCGATTTTCCCAAGGTGACGCTGGTGGGCGTGGTAGCGGCGGATATGACGCTGAACCTGCCGGATTACCGCAGCCGGGAGCGCACCTTCCAGCTGCTGACCCAGGTGGCAGGCCGGGCAGGCCGGGGCCAAATCCCAGGCGAGGTGGTCATCCAGACCTACAAGCCGGAGGATGAGATCATCCAGGCGGCGGCCAGCCAGGACTACCGGGCATTCTTCGAGATGGAGTTCTCCCGGCGCAGAACGGGCCTGTATCCGCCCTTCACCATCCTGGCCCGTCTGCTGGTGGAAAGTCCCGCAGCGCAAAGCGCCTACAAGACAGCCGACGCCCTGCACCGCCGCTGCCAGCAGCTGCTGGACGCTCATCCGCAATGGAAGAAGCGCGTCCTCATGATGCTGCTCGATCAGCCAGGCGTGAAGGTGCTGCGGGGCAAAACCCGCTGGCATGTAATGTTCAAGCTCCTGGTCAACCCCGCGACGGAGGAATTCGTCGCCGCCCTGACTGACCTGGCCAGGGAACCCCAGGACGGCGCGGAGGTGTACTTTGAGTATAATCCGACGACGATGATGTAGAAAGTAATTCGGAATTAGGAATTCGGAATTCGGAATTTAGAATGTGTGCCTGGGAGATGGGCTGCTGCTGATGTTCCTGGTGAAGTGTCTTGGCACGACATGATCCCGTACACAGTCGCAGAGGGGACCCGTTGATTCGGGTCGCCGCTTACGACTGTGACGGTACAGACAAGCCCAAAATCACACAGCAGCGTGCTCAGTAACCCAAAACGCTGCATGACCGTGTATTCTGATAGCCCGCGCCATGAGGGCGCGGCAAGACAACGCCAATACCGCGCGAACCAACACGCGCGCGCAACCATAAAGAAAACAACCAACTCAATCGCGAAACGGGTTTCGAAAGGGGCGAAGCCCCTTCGCGGGTGCAGGGCAGCGCCCTGCCCGTCGGAGGCCCGTACAGGGAAGGAGATATCAACATGGCAATTCGTAAAATTGTGACCCTTGGTGATGAAGTGCTTCGCAAGGAGTGCCGCAAGCAGGAAAAGTTTGACCTGCGGCTGGCGATCCTGCTCAAGGATATGGCTGATACCATGTACCGCGCCGAGGGCGTGGGCCTGGCAGCGCCCCAGGTGGGCGTGCTGCGCCGGGTGTGCGTGATCGACGTGGGCGATGGCCTGGTGGAAATGATTAATCCGGTGATCACCAAACGCGAGGGCGAGCAGACGGGCCGCGAGGGCTGCCTGAGCCTGCCCGGCCGTCAGGGCGTGGTGACCCGCCCGATGACGGTGACGGTCAATTATCAGGATCGCCGCGGCGCGTTCCAGCAGCTGACGGCGGAGGGCTTCTTTGCCCGTGCCTGCTGCCATGAGATCGACCATCTGGACGGCCGCGTGTACATTGATGTGATGGATCGCGAGCTGACCCCCGAAGAGATCGAAGGACATATCCCGGAGGATGATGACGAGTGAGGATCGTATTCATGGGCACGCCGGAATTTGCCGTGCCGTCTTTGAAGGCGCTGTGCGATCACGGCTATGAGGTCGTCGGCGTATTCACCCAGCCGGACCGTCCCAAGGGACGCGGCAACAAGGTCATTGCTTCCCCGGTGAAGCAGCTTGCGGTGGAAAAAGGCATCCCTGTGTTCCAGCCGGTTCGCATCCGCAGGGACGGCGTGGAGGATCTGAAGTCCCTCGCGCCTGACCTGTGCGTCACGGCGGCCTTCGGACAGATCCTCAGCCAGGAGATCCTGGATATCCCGCGCATCGGCACGGTGAATGTGCATGCCTCCATCCTGCCCAGGCACCGCGGCTCTGCCCCCATCAACTGGGCTATCCTGCAGGGCGACGAGGTGGTCGGCGTGACCACCATGATGACTGACAAGGGCATCGACACCGGCGATATGCTGCTCAAGGCCGAAACCCCCTATATCAAGGGCGAAACCGCAGGCGAGCTGACCGTCCGCATGGCGGAGCTCGGCGCGGCGCTGCTGATTGATACGCTGAAAAAGCTGGAGGAAGGCACCCTGGAGCGCATTCCCCAGGATCATGCCAATATGACCTATGATCCGATGCTTACCAAGGAGATGGGCGTCATCGACTGGACGCACAGCGCGGTGGACATCGTGAACCGCATCCACGGCCTGAATCCCTGGCCCGGCTGTTCCACTGCCGTTGAAGGCGGCCGGCTGAAGCTGCTGCGGGCTGAGCTCGCCGACGGCGCGGGCCAACCTGGTGAGATCGTTGTGGCTGACCCGAAGCAGGGCCTTGTCATTGCGGCGGGCGAGGGCGCGGTGCGCATCACCCAGCTGCAGGCGCCCGGCGGCAAGCCGATGAACAGCAAGGATTACCTGCGCGGCCACCCCATGGCCTCCGGTACCGTACTGAAGGAGGAAATCAGCAATGGCTGATATGAATAACAACAAGCCCCGTGGGAGCGGCGGCGAAAATCGCGAACGGAAACCCTCCTTTGGTGGAAACAGTGAACGGAAATTTGGCAGCAAACCCTCCTTTGGTGGGGAAAGAAGTGCGAGTGGCGAGCGTAAACCCTATGCTGGTGGCAGCAAACCCGCATTCCGCGGGGAGAAGCCTTCCTTCGGTGGGGATCGCCCCCGCTTTGATGGCGAAAAACGCGCCGAACGTGGGGATAAGCCTGCATATGGCGAGCGAAAGCCTGTGTTTGGTGGAAATGGCGAGCGTAAATTTGGGGACAAGCCAGGCTTTGGTGGGAATCGAGCCGGAAATCGCCCTGGTTTCGGCAGCCCCCGTGGGAACGGCCGCCCGATGGGTGACCGCAAGCCCATCCAGGGCAAGACTGTCAAGCCCCATCAGCAGGAGGGCCTGCCGGCCCGCCGCCTGGCGCTGGAGGTCATCCGGGAGGTAACGGAGAAGGGCAAGTTCATCCACCTGGTGATGGATGAGAAGCTCCGAAATTGCACCCTGCCCCTGATCGACCGCCGCCTGGCAGCCCGTCTGGCCTATGACACCATCGAAAACCAGCTGTACCTGGATCATGCGCTGGCGCAGATCATGGCCAAGCCGGACTGCGATATCAAGCTGAAGAACGTGCTGCGCCTGGGCGCGTGCCAGATCCTGCTGGAGGACCGCATCCCCGAGAGCGCGGCCTGCAACACGGCGGTTGCCCTGTGCAAGGAGCTGGAGATGGAAGGCCTGGCCGGCGTATGCAACGGCGTGCTGCGCAACCTGGTGCGCCAGAAGGAAGAGCTGCAGTGGCCCGATCCGGCGGAGAATCCGGTCAGGGCATTGTCCGTGCGCCACAGCGTGCCGGAATGGCTGGTGGAAAAGCTGCTGGCCGACTGGGGCGATGAAGCCATCGCGCTGATGAGCGTCCACAGCCACGACAGCTATATCACTGTCCGTCCCAATCTGCTTAAGCTGGATGACGCCGCCTTCGAAGCCTTCCTGAACGAGAAGGTCTGGGAGCATGAGCCCGGCAAGGTGGCCCATGCCTGGCGCATCCGCAATATGGCGGAGATTGCCCATGACGCGGGCTTCGTGGGGGGCAAGTTCTCCATCCAGAGCGAGTCCTCCATGATGGCGGCGATGGCGGTGGAGCCGAAGAAGGGCATGCAGATCCTGGATTGCTGCGCGGCTCCCGGCGGCAAGAGCTGCCTGATGGCGGAACTGATGGGCGGCTCCGGCCGCGTGCAGGCCTGGGAGCTCCATGAGCACCGTACCGATCTGATCGCGGCCCAGGTGAAGCGCCTCGGCTTGGAGAATGTGCGCCCCATGACCCGCGACGCATCCGTCAGCCGCCCCGATCTGGAGGGCATGATGGATGCGGTGCTGCTGGATGCCCCCTGCTCCGGCCTTGGCGTGATGGCGGACAAGCCGGACGTGAAGTACCGCGTTACCCCGGAAAGCGTGGAGGAGATCGTCCACACCCAGCGCCAGCTGCTGGATGCAGTGGCGCCCTATGTCAAGAAGGGCGGCACGCTGGTCTATTCCACCTGCTCGGTGCTCAAGGAGGAGAATGTCCGTCAGGCGGAGGCCTTCCTGGCGCGGCATCCCGAGTTTGAGCTGGCCAAGCTGCCGCAGAGCATTCCGGAGGCGTTCCGTCAGCATGAGGACGTGGGTCTTCAGCTGCTGCCCAGCCGCGACGGCGTGGAGGGCTTCTACATCTGCCGCTTCAAGCGCAAGCGGATCTGATTCGACTTCCCGACGGAGGGAACATCAATGACTGAGCTAACCGGACTGTTTCTGTCCGAACTGACCGACTGGTGCAAGGAGCGCAAGCTGCCCGGCTTCCGTGCCAAGCAGATCTTCAAGTGGATCCATCAAGGCGCGGATTTCGACGGCATGACCAATCTTCCCCTGAGCCTGCGCGAGCAGCTCAAGGGAGAGGCCGTTGCCCAGCCGGTGCGCATTATCCATGAGCGCCGGTCGAAGATCGACGATACGGTGAAATTCCTCTTCGGCCTCAGGGACGGCAACTGCGTGGAGGGCGTGCTGATGCACTATCATCACGGCTACACGCTGTGCATCTCCACCCAGGTCGGCTGCCGGATGGGCTGCACCTTCTGCGCCTCTACGCTGGACGGGTGCGTGCGCTCCCTGACCGCGGGTGAAATGCTGGGCGAGGTGCTCTGCGCCAACCGCTACATCGTGGAGAAAAATCTGCTGGTGGAAGCCGGCCAGTCGCCCCGGGTGCACAACCTGGTGCTCATGGGCAGCGGCGAACCGCTGGATAACTATGATAATGTGATGCGGTTTCTACGGCTGCTGCGGGAGCCGGAGGGGGTGCAGATCGGGCTGCGCAACGTGAGCCTGTCCACCTGCGGCATCGTGCCGAAGATGTACGAGCTGGCGCAGGAGGATCTGCCCGTGACCCTCTCGGTCTCCCTGCATGCGCCCAACGATGACATCCGCCGCCAGACCATGCCCATTGCCAAGGCCTATCCCATGGAGGAGCTGCTGGCAGCCTGCCGCAACTATGTGGAAAAGACCGGTCGGCGCATCATCTTTGAGTACGCGCTGGTGGGCGGCGTCAACTGCGAGGAAAAGCATGCGGTGGAGCTGGCGTCGAAGCTGCGCGGCTTGCAGTGCCACGTCAACCTCATCCCCCTGAACGTGGTGGAGGAGCGCGGGCTGCAGGGCGTGACGGAGGCCACTGTCCGCCGGTTTATGAATACCCTGGAGAATCTGCATATCTCGGTCACCCGCCGCCGCGAAATGGGCGACGATATCGAGGGCGCATGCGGTCAGCTGCGCCGCAAGACCATCAACGAGGGAATGTATGAGTCGTAAATTCAACTTCAACAAGCAGGCCATGAAGCGCCTGAAGGATTTCATCCGCCACAAGGAGGACAAGGCCCCTGCGGAGGCTGCCGCCCCTGTGCAGCCCGCACTGCAGGTCTTTGCGCTGACGGACGTGGGCAAGGTGCGCGCGGCGAACCAGGATGCGCTGGTGATCGACGAAACGGCGCGGCTGTACGGCGTGGCGGACGGCATGGGCGGCCATAATGGCGGCGAAACGGCCTCTGCCGGGGCCCGGGACGGCCTGATCGCGGCGCTGCAGGGCAAGGAGCCCTCGCTGGACGCGCTGCGGGAGGGCGTGACGAAGGTCAACGGCGATCTGTTCCGGCAGCAGGCGGCGGACGAAAGTCTCTCCGGCATGGGCACCACCCTCTCCGTGATCTGGATGAGCGAGCATTATGTGTATCTGGGTCATGTGGGCGACAGCCGTGTCTACCGCTTCCGCGAGGGCAAGCTGGAGCAGATGACGGACGATCACTCGCTGGTGGGCGAGCTGATGCGGGCGGGCTATCTGACCCCGGAGCAGGCGGAAAACCACCCCAACAAGAATGTGATCCTCCGCGCAGTCGGCACGGAGGAGGGCATTGACGTGGATCTGGCGGTGGAGGAGCGCAGGCCCGGCGATCTGTGGCTCATCTGCTCTGACGGATTGCACGGCATGGTGTCCGACAGCAGGATGGAAGCCATCCTCGGCGTCAACACCCCCGAAGCGGCGGCGAAGCTGCTCATGGACGCAGCCCTTGCCGCCGGCGGCCGGGACAACATCAGCGTTGTGCTGGTCAAGGAAGGGGAGGTGTCCTGATGCGGGAAAAGATACTCGCAGGGCGCTACGTCCTCGTGGAGCAGATCGGCATCGGCGGCATGGCCATCGTATATCGCGCCATTGACCGCAACACCGGCCATTCCGTGGCGGTGAAGGTGCTCAAGCCTGAATTCAACCGGGATGCGGAATTTGTGGGCCGCTTCCAGCGCGAGGCGGAGGCTGCCTCCAAGATGACCCACCACAATATCGTCAATCTCCTGGATGTGGGCATGGACGGCGAAAACCGTTACCTCATCATGGAGTACGTCAAGGGCAAGACCCTCAAGGAGGTCATCCGCGAGAAGGGCCGTTTGACCTCGCCTGTGGCGGTGCAGATCACCATCCGCATTCTCTCCGCCCTCCAGCATGCCCATCAGAACGGCATCATTCACCGGGACATCAAGCCCCAGAACATCCTTGTGCATGCCGACGGCCACATCAAGGTGGCGGACTTCGGCATTGCCCGCATGGCCAATTCCTCCACGCTGACCCGGGGCGACGCGGTCATGGGCTCGGTGCATTATTTCAGCCCCGAGCAGGCACAGGGCAAGGGCACGGACGTGACCAGCGACCTGTACTCCGTGGGTGTGACGCTGTATGAGATGCTCACCGGCCGCGTACCCTTTGACGGGGACAGCCCGGTGGCCATCGCCATGCAGCACCTGCACGCCGAGCCGGAGCCCATCCGCCGCTATGCCCCGGAGGTGCCCGAAGCCATCTGCCATGTGTGCATGAAGGCCATGCAGAAGGACCCGCAGTACCGCTACCGCTCTGCCAGGGAGATGGCCACGGAGCTCCGTATGGCCCTGGAGGGCCGCGTGAGCGATATGCAGCCCCGCCTGGTCGAAAACCTGCAGCCTGCCCAGCCGGCGCCCTCCTCGGTCAGGAAGATGCCCGTGCGGCAGACGACCGGGCGCAATCATACCCGCCCCGGACGCACCCGCTGGTGGATCGTGACCGCGGTGGTGACGCTGGTGGTGATCTACGGCCTGTATCTGGGCACGATGGCGATTTATGAAAAGGTCGTCAACTCCGCTACGGTGGAGGCTTATGTGGGCCTGGAGGCTGCTACGGCGCAGCGCTCAATCACCCGCGCGGGCCTGAAGGCGGAGGTGGTGGAGATCAACCATCCCAGCATTGCCTCCGGCGTGGTGGTCATGCAGGCGCCCCAGGAGGACGCGACGCTCCGCAAGGGCGACGTTGTGGTGCTGACGGTGTCCAAGGGCCCGGCCAGCCAGAGCGTGCCCAAGGTGGTGGGCATGACCCGCGCCGACGCCCAGACGACCCTCAAGGCCTACGGCCTGACCCTCGCCGTGGTGGAATATGTGGTTTCTGCCACCCATGACGCGGGCGAGATCGTGGAACAGTATCCCGAACCGGGCGCGGTCTGTCAGAGCGGCGATATCATTCAGGTGACCATCTCCGGCGGCGTGGCCTATGTGCCCCGGGTGACCGGGCGGCTGCTCAGCGAGGCCCGGGATCTGATCACCGGCTCCGGCCTGGCGCTCAATCCGGATATCACCTACCTGGAGACGACGGAGGCCTCCCTGCACGGCCGGGTGACCAGCCAGTCCCTGGCGGCAGACAGCCAGGTGATCCGGGGAACCGGCATCAGCCTGACGGTGTACCGCATGCCCAGCCTGATGAGCCGGGCGAAGGTCATGCTGGATCTGCCGGTCTCCGAGGGCCTGACCAGCGTGCGCATCACCCTGGCGGATGCAGGCGGCACGGAGTCAACGGTATACGAGAACGACTTCCCGGCCAACGCCAGCCGCCATCCGGAGATCGAGCTGGCAACGGACGATCCCGGCACCTACACCTACCGCGTGTATGTCAACGGCGTATTCAAATATTCAAACACGGTGACATTTGAATGAGTGAAGAAATGATGAAGCAGGGCGTGCTGGTGCGCGGCTTCGGCGGCTTTTACGTCGCCGTGGACGAAAGCGGCACGGAGTACATCCTGCGCTGCAAGAAGAAATTCCGGCGCATGCATATCTCCCCGCTGGTGGGGGATGAGCTGCTTTTCACCCCCGGCGAAGGGGAGGAGCACGGCTGGGTGGAGGAGATATTGCCCCGCAAAAGCGAGTGCCTACGCCCGCCGGTGGCCAATGTGTCGCTGCTGGTGGTGGTGATCTGCCCTTCGCCGGAGCCGGATCTGCTGCTGGTGGACCGGCTGCTGGTGCGCGCCAGGCTCCAGGGCATGAAGACCGCCATCGTGGTCAACAAATGCGACCTGGACGCCTCGCTGGTGGAGGAGATCCGCCGCCAGTACGCCGGGGCGGACTGTCAGGTGCTGGCAGCCAGTGCGCTGCAAGCCCACGGCCTGAATGATCTGCGGGCCCTCCTGCAGGGCGAAAGCTGCTGCTGTCTGACGGGCCAGAGCGGCGTGGGCAAGTCCACGCTCCTCAATGCGCTGCTGGGGCTGGAGTTGGAAACGGGGGAGATCTCCGAGAAGATCCAGCGCGGCAAGAACACCACCCGCCACGCGCAGATGCTCATCCGCGACGGTATCCGCGTGCTGGATACGGCAGGCTTCTCCCTGCTGGAGCTGGACGCGAAGATGGAGCCGGACAAGCTGCGTGAATGCTACCCGGAGTTCCAGGAGCATGAGGGCTGCTGCCGCTTCACCCCCTGCATGCATGACCGGGAGCCTGGCTGCTCCGTGACCGCTGCAGTGGCGGCGGGGGAGATCGATCCCGGACGCGTGGAGCGCTACCGGCTGCTGCTGGCGGAGGTGCGTGAAACCTGGAAGCAGCGGTACAACTGATGATCGCAAGAGCGAACCGAAAGGAGTCATCCTTTGATGAAAGTAGCACCTTCCATCCTGGCGGCTGATCCGCTGAACATGGAGCGCGACGTGCAGCGCATGGTCGATGCAGGCGCGGACTGGCTCCATGTGGATATCATGGACGCCCATTTTGTGCCGAATCTTTCCTTCAGCCCGGCGCTGACGGCGGCGCTGCACAAGCGCTTTCCCGAGCTGCCGCTGGACATTCATCTGATGATGACAAACCCGGAAAAGTATATCGATGCGTTTTGCGATGCAGGCGCGTCGGTGCTGACCGTTCATGCGGAAATCGAGGCGGATATCCCCGCCCTGCTGGAAAAGATCCGCGCCCGCGGCGTCCTGGCCGGTCTTTCCGTCAAGCCAGGCACCCCGGCTGAAGCGATCGGCCCGCTGCTGCCCCATGCGGATATGGTGCTGGTAATGACCGTGGAGCCGGGCTTCGGCGGGCAGAAATTCAATCAGGACATGCTTGCCAAGCTGGATGCGCTGCGCCGGATGGGCTACACCGGTCTGCTGGAGGCGGACGGCGGCATTTCCATGAAGAATGCTGCCCTGCTGCGCCGGCACGGTCTGGACGTGGCGGTCATGGGCACCGCCATGCTGGGCAGTGCTGACCCGAAGGCCGATATGGCTGCGATCCACGCGCTGTAAGCAGCGCTGTCCCCGGATAAGCGGGGCGGGCGCTGGACACCCTCTTTCAAAAGGAGGTGCGTCCATGGCGCGTCAGACACTGTTTGTACCGCCCAAAAAGAAAAAACGCATGAGCCGTAGGCCCGTGCGGAGCTAAAGGAGCTTATGCCAATGCTGCCAAATGTTCCGGCCCTGCTGCTTGACCGGCTGAAAAGTCAATACGGCCCCGACCTGGCGGCGGAGATCGTCAGCGGATTCGTGCGCCGGCCTGTGACGCTGCGGGTGAATTCGCTCAAGGCAGACCGGGCCTCGGTATGCGCTGTGCTGGATCGGGCCGGGATTTCCTATGACGCCGTGCCCTGGTATGAGGACGCCTTCATCCTGCATGACGTACGGGAGGAGGCGGTGCAGAGCCTGCCGGAATATGAGGCAGGGCACATGTATCTGCAGAGCCTGTCCTCAATGCTGCCCCCGCTGGTGGTAGCGCCGGGGAAGAACGAGTCCATCCTGGACATGGCGGCTGCCCCCGGCGGCAAGACCACCCAGATGGCGGCGCTCTCCGCCAATACGGCGCTCATCACCGCCTGCGAGAAAAACAAGATCCGCGCCGAACGGCTTCAGTTCAACCTGGATCGGCAGGGCGCGCGGCGGGTCAGCGTGATGTGCCAGGATGCACGCCAGCTCAATGATCTGTTCAAGTTTGACAAGGTGCTGCTGGATGCGCCCTGCACCGGCAGCGGCACGATCCTGATCGCCGAGGGCGAGCCGGAGCGCCGCATGACGCCGGACTGGGTCGCCAAGACCGCCGCCACCCAGAAGGCGATGCTCAAAAAGGCCCTCACCCTGCTCTCCGCTGGACACGAGATGGTCTATTCAACCTGCTCCATCCTCCAGGAGGAGAATGAAGAGGTGCTCAAGGCTGTCCTGCCCGCGATGAACGCGGAGATTGTACCCATCGAGCATGCCTTCCTGCAGCATGCACCACTGCTGCCTGTGACGATCCCCGGCGTGGTATGCGTCCGGCCCACGGCGCTGTTTGAAGGCTTCTTTGTGGCGAAGATCAGGAAGAAGAAGTAACAAAATGGGGGTCACTTCAGCGCAGACTGCCCCCAAAACGTGGGCTGCATCGGGGGCGCAAGCCCTCTGATTTTTGATCGAAAATCAGCGAGTCCCTTGGGGGGATTGATTGGGGCGATTTTTGCGCTTTTCCGTCAGGAATAGCTTCCTTACACGAATGAACGGCCGGGAGCGCCATTAATGGCTCGAGCGGTGCGCGAATGCAAACCCTCGAAATACTGCTGAAAGCACTTGTTCGACACCCTGAGCTCTCCCGGAGAGAGCGCCTTTTGGCATCGCCCAATTCACTCATTCAATTACAGCAGCACACGCCGCTCATGCCGGCAATAGATAAAGGAGGGAAAGGATCGTAAATCTTTTCTCACCACTCGTCATCAGGCGGGTCGCCTGCTTGGCCCTTACCAAATTCGCGCTGAATGCGCCGATAGGTCTGGGCCGCTGTTTCGCCGCCATAGGCAAGGTAATACATTTTGCAGTTGGCGCAAAGGAGCATCCGCAGCTGCTTCCGGACAAGGGGCGGTAAACCGCGGCGCAGAGGATGATCGTCCATGATCCAGGAGGGCATGACGGCGTAGATTGGTTCGAGGGCATCTTGTTCGCATTCAGGACAACGCATGGCAGCTGCCTCCTTTTTGTCTATCATAGCATACAATTTGACGGATGTCTACGCCTGGGACCTTAAAAATGTCTACGACGGGATACCATGTTGCATGGAGGTGTTCTTCGTGCAGTATGATCACAGGATTATGGGCCATGTCATCCGGCAGCAAAGAGAAAAACGACAGTTGACACAGGAAGTGTTCAGCGGATTTGCAGCGCTCACAAGAAGTCATCTTGCAATGATAGAGAGGGGCCAGAAAAATCCGAATGTTGCGACGCTTTGGAAAATTGCCGAAGCTTTTGAAATCCCCCTGAGCGAGCTCTTCCGGCTGATGGAAGAGGAAATGAAGAAGGATGTCTGACAAGTCCGCCGGAGCGGACTTCAGACCATCACAAACTCCGGGAGGCGTCGGAGGGCTCGCAAGCCCTTCGACTTTAGATCGAAAATCGGCGACATGCGCGGCGATTTTCGCGCTTTTCCGTTAGGAAAAGCTTCCTTACACGAACGAACGGCCGGGAGAACGACTTGTCGTTC
>JAFQIB010000075.1 GCA_017397765.1 Clostridia bacterium
GATTACCGGTGGTAATGACGGAGAGGTCCCACCTGTTCCCATACCGAACACAGCAGTTAAGCTCTCCAGTGCCGAAAGTACTTGGCTGGACACGGCCCGGGAGGATAGGTCGCTGCCGGTTCCCTCTTAAAGGAAGTCGAAAGGCTTCCTTTTTTCGTTGTGTATGCAAATCCGTAGGTCGGGTGTTCGATGGCAAGCGTAGGACAAGCTGCGGCACCAGAGCGTGGAGGCTTCGTCATGCCGCTGGGTGGTGGCAGTTTAAGGGAGTCATCTGAATTCCAAACTTATTATCCATTTGACTTTCTTTTGGGAATAACAAAATGCACCATGCGGAAGTGTGCATAGCGCAATCGTCAATTATTGTGTTCATCCGTGTCCCATGCTTTGGCAATCAGAAATCTATCTTTGGTGCAATTATGAAAAGCATAGCGCACAGCTTCTGCTTCATGAAACAAGTTTCCATCGGAATCGAAATAGAATATGCTCTGATGTATCGCCGGATGTTTACCGTTGATTTTACAAAAAAGATCAAGGATCGCAATGCATGTGCTGATTATTCCGAATTATCTTGTATTCCCGCCGTGGAATCGGCCTTCGTATACCAGTTCGCTGCCGAAATAGATGGCTTCCTCTCCGTCAAACCAATCAAGCGTACCGGTGACTTTGCAATAATACAAATAATCTCCGCGATGATAGGAAGCAGGGCCTCGGAAAGGCATTGCAGGTGTGCTATTACGCAGGGCTTCCTTAAGGAAATCACCGCTGAAATGGTCGGAGCATGTGCGGCCGCAGTAATTCATTGCCCAAACAGGCTGATCGTTCTGCCAGACGATCTCTTCGCCAAAGAACTCATGGCCGCCTACATAGCTGTCCCGGTAGAGAAAAGGCGTTTCTCCATACACATAGTCATGGGCATGTTTACGGGATGGTTCAGCCTCCGGTCCGAAACCGGCGTAGGTTGCCCGCTTGGCTCGCAGCAGAAATGCCAGCAGCGCAGAAGGTTCAACTGGGCAATCAACTGGCGAAAAGCATGCGTCGTCTTTGGCCAGGGCATCAATGGAAATGGAAAAGCAACGGCTCAATGCAATGAGACCGGACAACCCTGGCGCCGATTGGCCGGTCTCCCATTTTCCAATGGTTTGCCGAGAGACGCCAAGCGCAGCAGCAAGCTCCTCCTGAGATAAACCGTTCCGGATGCGTAAGGCTGCGATTTTTTCTGACAGCTGCATAAAATCACCTCATGTACATCATAGCAGGCATTTCTCCACCTGTCTACCAACTGCAGGCGGCGTTTTTGTATGCTTTGGTTGCCCTGAATGGATGATGTGTTAAGTGAATCCATCAAGCGAATGCTCATTTATCATCTTCAGCGCCCAATTCGGCCAGACGATCATGGATGTTTTCCTTCAGCCACAGGATGCAGTTGTACAGCATGCGTTTGGAAAAGTAGTCACGCAGCTCTGCACTTTGTTCACTGGCGCGGATGAATACATGCCGGTACCGGTGATTCAGCTCGCGTAGGTACTCTGTCAGCATGGGATCCTCCAGCAACAGCGCCATGGGATAAGTATCCTGCAGCAAGGCTCGGAGAAATGGCTGTTTCAGGTCGGAAAACGTTTCCCGGGACAATGTTTTTGTACAGATCTTCAGGAGCTCTCCCTGGTACTGTGACAGGGAAGTGAGGGAGGCGCGAAGCAGCGGCGTAAAATCGGCAGAGCGACGTTCGCAAGCTTCCAGAGTATATGCTGTGACGTCAGCTTTCATACGGCGGCGAAGCATATCGGCGGACAGCGAAAACGCGTCCGGCTCTGGAGATGCAGCCTTCTTGATATTGAGAAATGAATAGCGTTTGTCCTGATAACCGGTAAAGACAACCGGATGAATACTGTCTGGGGTGACCGCCAGCGGCAGCATCACTGGAGCGTGTGCGCGCAGAAAGGCGGGCACGTCCTTGGGGGACAAATGCTGCATGTTCAGCTGAATGCCCAGGGAATTCAGATAGAGATTCACCCACTCGGGCTGGAAAAGCTGCGGGCCGGCATAGTACCGCCCGTCTTTGTTCAGGAAGAGCCAGGGCATTTCCATGCCGAAGGCAATTTGCTTTGCATCGGTTTCATAACCGAGGCTGGACAGCATCGTGGCAAGGCCTGTCAGCAGGCCGCTGCCGGGAAATGTGATATACTTCATAAGTACCGCCATAGCATTATTTTGTTTATTCCAAATCGACTGGATTCAACAAAAACCGACGGGCTTTGATGCTCGTCGGCTGAAAAATTAAGGATTATTTAGCTTCGGAACAGGGAGGCCGAGCAGCTCGGAGACGGTGACCAGCTCATAGCCGGCATCCTTCAGCATGGGAAGCAACTCCTTCAGGCAGTTCAGATCCTTCTGTGTGGTTTCATACAGGAGGATGGAGCCGTTTTGGGTTTCCTTGAGGGCTTTGTCAGGATCATTCTGATCCACGTCCCAGAGGATAACCTTCTCAATACCGTGCTCCTGGAATACAGGCAGGAAGTCCTTGCCGCGGGCCTGATAAGCGCCCCGGGGCGGACGCATGAGCCGCAGGGGATAGTGATAGCCCAGCACCTCGTCCACGCGCTCCTGGGTCAGGCGCACCTGCGTGTGGCCGTTGGAGATGCTGTATTTGGTCAGCTCGGAATGCTTCCATGTGTGGTTACCCAACTCGCTCCCGTGGGCGAGGATCTCCTCCCACAGGGCCTTGTCTTCGTGGCGGAACTGATTGCCGATGACGAAATAGGTCAGCGGCACGTCCAGCTCGACGCTCAGCGCGTGGAGCTGCTTGACGATTTCGGGATCATTGCAGTCGTCGATGGTGACGGCGATTTTGTTGACGCTCCGGTCGCCGTGGGCCACCACATCCTCCTCGGTCAGCTCGTCAGCAGGAACCGGGGTAGGGGTGGCTGTGGGGACTGCGGTCTTTTCCGCCTTGCTCTGAGCAGGGACGGCGGCTGTTACGGCAGCGGGAGCGGCGGTGGGCTCCGGCGTGACGGCGGGTCGGGGCGTGGCGGTGGGAACGGGCAGTACCAGCGGCTCCAGCTCCAGCAGCTCTGACACAGTCACCAGCTGATAGCCGGCTTCGCGCAGCATGGGAACGAGCTGCTTGATGCACTGATAATCCGCTTCGCGGGTGTGATACAGGAGGATGGAACCGTTCTTGACGGATTTGAAGGCCTTCTGGGCGTTGGTCTGACTGACGTCCCAAAGGATGACCTTCTCCACACCGTACTGCTCAAAGATGGGCAGGAAGTTCTTCTCGGCGTTCTTGTACTCGCCGTAGGGCGGACGCATGAGCCGCAGGGGATAATGATAGCCCAGCACCTCGTCCACCCGCTCCTGCACCAGCCGGGTCTGGGGATGGCCGTTGGAGATGTTGAACTTCAGCAAACGGGAATGCTTCCAGGTGTGGTTGCCGATCTCCGAGCCGTGGGCGATGACTTCCTCCCACATGGCCTTGTCTTCATGGCGGAACTGGGTGCCCACCATGAACCAGGTGATGGGAAAGTCCATTTCCACGCACAGATCATGGATCTTGCGGACATAGGAAAGATCCCAGCCGTCATCCACGGTGATGGCCACCTTAGGGACGTCCCGGCTTCCGTTGCGTACGACATAATTCTCCGGCAGCGCCAGGGCGGCGGAGGCTGTCAGCAGCAGACAGAGCGTCAAAAGCAACAGGCGGATGATATGCTTCATATCAATTCCTCCAAGTGTAGAATCAAGAAAAGGGGCCGAAGCCCCAAAGCGAGCGTGACAGTAAGCCGAGTTCTGTCGAGGGTCGATCATCTATCCAGGCCTGGCGTTGCCGCGCAGGCTCGAGCGATACCGGGGACGCGACGGGCAGCCGCATGTGTCCTCATACGTATCTTGCACCAGATGGGGTTTACAGCGCGGACAAGTCGCCAAGCCGCGGGTGAGCTCTTACCTCGCCTTTCCATCCTTACAGGGCTTTCCTCTCACTTTCCATCCGCCGTTGACGGATGACTGATGGATCGGAACCCCTGCGGTTTATTTCTGTTGCACTCTCCTTGGAGTCGCCTCCACCGGCCGTTAGCCGGCATCCTGCCCTATGGTGCTCGGACTTTCCTCATGCCCGGAGGCACGCGATCGCCTTGCCACCTCGCATTCCTTATCATACCGCGAATGCCGGGGAAAGTCAAGGGCGAGGCCCCTTCTTTGCGGTAAAGGACAAAGATTTCCTCCTCAGCGGATCAGGGTTTCCCGGCCGTCCTCATGGAGGATCAGATGCACGGGGCGGCTGCTGTCCGTCTGCAGGCGGATTTCCCCGCCGATGCGCTGCACCTGATAGTGTGTGCCGTCCGCCAGGGTGCATGCGGCGGATTTCTGCGGCTGGAACCAGTGCAGGGTGAGCCGGTCTGTATCCTCCTGGGCAGTCTGGGTCAGGCTTTGACCGTTGATGCTGATGGGCAGGAGGAGGTTTTCCCGGGCCAGTACGGGCATCTCGTTGTAGCCGCGCATGCAGCGCAGACGGCCCTCGTGGACTGTGCCGGTCAGCTCCGTCCAGACCCCGGGCGGCAGCAGCACATCCACCGTATCCTCCGGGGTGACCGGCACGACCAGCAGATCATCCCCCAACCGAAAACAGCCGTCAAGGGGCGTGCATTTCCGGCCCGGGCGCAGATAGGGCGTCAGGGACAGCTGCAGGAACAGATACCGCCGCAGCACATTGGCGGGCAGGGGATCGGGGGAGGACAGGTGGGTCAGCAGATCGTCGATGGGCAGGGGCTGACCGGGCTGCAGCAGGGCAGCGGAGGCGGTGCGAAGGAAGGCCGGCAGTGGCATGTCCGGCGTGAAGAGCGGCGCAGATTCCGCCGTAAAGGCGGTCAGGGGCAGATCCAGCGAATGGAGCAGGGCAGACAGACGCTCACGCTGCTTGTCACAGCGGGCGGGATCGGAAACGATCAGTCCAAACATGATGATCCTCCGGGAAATTGGATACAGGAAGCATTCGGCACGGGCAGAAAAAATCCTTCATCCGGCGGCGGAGAGAAAGCGAAATAGCGAAAGTGCAGCGCGCCCCCCTTGCAAAGGACTATTTCCCGTGATATAATGATATACTCAGGGAGGTGTACCAACATGCGAAGCATGACGGGTTACGGCAAGTGCCAGCTGCAGCGGGATTCGTGGGAGGTCACGGTCGAGCTGCGGGCGGTGAACCATCGCTATCTGGATGTTGCCATGCGGCTGCCGCGCAATCTGCTCTTTCTGGAGGACGGCGTGCGCAAGGGGCTGCAGAAGCTCGTGCGCGGCCATGTGGACGTGTACATCACCGTGCGCCAGCTGGACGGTGCAAGCCGTGTGGTCGAGGCGGATACGGCGCTGGCTGTGTCCTATGCAAAGGCCGCCCAGGCGATCCGCAGCGCCGTGCTGGAGCAGACGCGGGAGGACGTGCAGTACGACCTGACCGTCAGCCGGCTGATGCGGCTGGAGGGCGTGACCACCCTGACAGAGGCCGCCATGGACGAGGAAGCCGTTGCCGCCCTGTGCCAAGAGGCACTGGCGGGCGCGATTGCCCAGCTGGACGATATGCGCCTGCGGGAGGGCGAGAATCTGCGGGCTGACCTGGCCGAGCATCTGGCGCAGGTGGCAGCCCTGAGGGAAAAGGTGATCGCCTATGCCCCCAAGGTGGTGGAGGAATACCGGGCGCGCCTGACGGAAAAGCTGGCCCGGCTGCCCATCGAGCCGGTGGACCCGGCACGTCTGGCCCAGGAGGTTGCGCTGATGGCGGACAAATGCGCCATCGACGAGGAGCTTTCCCGGCTGGACAGCCATATTGCCCAGCTCCGCCGCTATCTGGACGCCCAGGGCGAGACCGGCAAGAAGATGGACTTCCTGATCCAGGAAATGAACCGCGAGACCAATACCATCGGCTCCAAGTGCTCCGACGCAGCGATTGCGCAGTGCGTGGTGGACATGAAGAGCGAGATCGAAAAGCTTCGTGAACAGATCCAGAATGCTGTCTGATAAAAGGAGCGTACGAATGAGCGAAACACGCAAGGGCATGCTGCTGGTCATCTCCGGCCCCTCCGGCACCGGCAAGGGTACGGTGATCGAGCGGCTGATGGCGCAGGACAAGAGCCTGGTATTCTCCGTCAGTGCAACGACCCGCGCGCCCCGTCCCGGGGAGATCGACGGCGTGCACTATCACTTTGTGACCGATGAACAGTACGATCAGCTGGTGGCTGATGGCGCCTTTGTGGAGCATGCCACCGTCCATGCCAACCGCTACGGCACGCTGCGCAGCGAGGTGTATCAGCGCCTTGAGCGGGGCGAGAACGTGGTGCTGGACATCGATGTGCAGGGCGCGCTGAACGTCATCGCCTCGGAGAAGGAGAAGGTATCGATCTTCATCCTGCCGCCGAGCATGAAGGTGCTGCGCGAGCGGCTGACCGGGCGCGGCACGGAAACGCCGGAAGCGGTTGAGCGCCGGCTGCACAATGCCGTGTGGGAGATCAGCCAGAAGGATCATTACGAATACAAGGTCATCAATGACGACCTGGACGAGTGCGTGCGCACCATGCAGGCCATCATTGCAGCAGAGAAGCACTCCAGCGCCTATTACAGCGTGGAAGTGCCCGAGGAATAAGGCAAAGGGCCCTCAGGGGCTTTGCATAGATTGAAGATAACGCACAAGCCGTGCATGAAAAAGTAGGAGGAGACCAATATGTCCATCATCGATCCCAACATCCTGGACCTGCTCCAGCATTCCGATTCCCGCTACACCCTGGTGGTGGAGGCTTCCAAACGCGGCCGCCAGATCGTCGGCGGCAGCCAGCCCCTGATTGACAATGCGGGCATGAAGCCCCTCAAGACTGCGGTGGAGGAGATCAACCGCGGTATGATCGCCTTTGAGCGTCCTGAGGAAGAGAGCAATGCGCTGTGATCTGACGGGGAAATCCGTCGTTCTGGGCGTGACGGGCGGCATCGCGGCCTATAAGGCTTGCGAGGTCGTTTCCCGGCTGCGCAAAATGGGCGCGGAGGTATACGTCATTATGACGAAGAATGCGGCGGAATTCGTTCAGCCGCTGACCTTCGAGACCCTTTCCAACCATCCTGTGGTGACGGACACCTTTGCCCGTCCGGAGACCTGGGAGGTGGAGCACATCGCCCTGGCCAAGCGGGCGGACGTGTTTGCCATCGCCCCGGCGACGGCTAATATCCTGGCCAAGATGGCGCATGGCATTGCCGATGACATGCTGTCCACCACCGTCCTGGCGACCAAAGCGCCCGTGCTGGTGGCACCGGCGATGAATACCGGCATGTGGACGGCGGAGATCACCCAGGAGAACTGCGCGGTGCTCAAAAAGCGCGGCGTGCAGTTCGTTGGGCCGGATGCGGGCTTCCTGGCCTGCGGCGACAGCGGTGCGGGCCGTATGAGCGAGCCTGCGGAGATCGCGGAGGCGATTGCTGCGCTGCTCTGTCCCGTGCAGGATCTGGCCGGCCTCAAGGTGCTGGTGACGGCAGGCTCCACCAGGGAGCGCCTCGATCCGGTGCGCTACATGACCAACGATTCTTCCGGCAAGATGGGCTTTGCCGTGGCGGAGGAAGCGATGAAGCGCGGCGCGCAGGTCACCGTCGTGGCCGGCAGCGTCACTGCACCGATCCCGGCGGGCTGTGAGATCGTCCGGGTGGAATCCACCCTGGAGCTCTACGAGGCCGTCACGGCCCGTGCCCCGGAGATGGACGTGGTGATCCAGGCCGCTGCGCCTGCGGATTATCGCTTTGCCGTCACCTACACGGAGAAGCACAAGAAGGCCCATGACGGTCAGCCCTTTGTGGTGGAGCTGGTGGAGAATCCGGATATTGCCGCTGCTGTCGGCGCGGCAAAAAAGCCGGGGCAGACCCTGGTCGGCTTTGCGGCTGAGACGGAGAACCTCCATGCCAATGCCCAGAAGAAGCTGGCGAAAAAGAACCTTGACCTGATCGTCGCCAACGACGTGAGCCTGCCCGGCGCGGGCTTCAATGTGGATACCAACATCGCCACCCTCATCACGGCGGACGGCATGACGGAATGCCCCCTCCGCACCAAGAAGGAGCTGGCAGGGGATATCCTGAATAAGGTCATTGAGCTGAGAAGCAAGTAAACACAAAAGCGGGACTGCAGTGAGAGTGATGGAAAGGAAGGAGTTATCCTTCATCTGCCATCATGCAAATAACGGAACCGCAAGCCTTGATCGGCTTGCGGTTTTGTGTACTGTTGTGATAGAATGAAAGCATATGATTATTTTCTTTTTTGGGTGGTGTATTGGATGCTTGAAAGAATATCATTCACAGAACATGAATATGAATCAATTCAGAATTATCTAAAAAAGCTGGGGTATTGTTATACCACGAGGGTATACAGAGAAGTTGGCAGATACAAAGTCGGGGAACGATATACAGCTCCTTGGGGCGATGTGTTGAGAATTGATGAAGTGAAAACATGCTGGAAAGTATCAGATCGCCCTTTCTATGATGAAATGAATGATGAGGAAATAAATGAAATCCTCAAATATTCTGAAGATTTAGGATTGCCATATGAATTTATCAGATTTTCAAAAAGTATAGAATAATGATTCCTTTCAGCATCGAATAACATGCCGAGCAGACGAAAACATATTCCCAACATTTTAAATGGGCGCAATTATACGCACGGCATCCGTGCATTGCGTTTGTACACCTACGTATGCAAAGGAGCATCTAAACGTCGGATGCTCCTTTGTTCGTTGCTGGATAAATTGTTCCTTAAGAATTCTCCCGCCATCAGGATGCAGTCCCGTTTTTCATTGCTGCGGTTTGCCGGGCTTGATTTCCGGCATGAATGATTGGCTTCCTCACAAACGGAAAACAGGCAGACACTGCATGCATCGCAGCGGTCTGCCTGTTTTGTTTAGCTTTGTTCCCGGACGCTTTTTTCGTGCGCCAGCAGCCATTCCTTTTTGTCCAGGCCGCTGCCGTAGCCGGTCAGCGTCCCGTTGGCGCCGATGACCCGATGGCAGGGCACGACGATGCTGATGGGGTTATGGTGATTGGCGCCGCCTACCGCGCGGACCGCCTTTGGCTGCCCGATGCGCCTCGCTTGTTCGCCATAGGAGATGGTTTCGCCGTAGGGGATCGTCTGCAGCGCCTGCCAGCAGCGCAGGCGGAATGCGGTGCCCTCCGGGCGGAGGGGCAGGTCAAAAGCCGTCAGGGTTCCATCAAAATAGGCGGTGAGCTGGCGCGACGCTTCCCGCAGCAGGGGCGTAGCGGGCGGGCATAAAGCCCCCTTGGTGAAGCCGATGGCGCAGATCGCTCCGTCCTCCTCCCGGATGGAGAGGGGCCCCAGCGGCGTGGGGATGGTGCAAAGTGGCATATGCGTCAGTCCGGAATGGTCTGGTCAAAGGGCAGCACAAGGCGGTTGCTGCCGTCCTCCCACAGGCGCTCCAGATTGTAGAACTGGCGCTCCTCCTGATGGAAAACGTGCACCATGATGTGGCCGTAGTCCAGAATGATCCAGCGGCCCTCGTTGGCACCCTCGGTGCGGCGCAGCGGCACGCCCAGCTCGGCCATGCGCTCGTCCACGTCATCGGCCAGCGCCTTCACCTGGTTGGCGCTGCGGCCGGACGCGATGACCATGTAGTCGCAGATGACGGTCAGCTCCCGGACGTCCAGGGCAAGAATGTGGTTGGCCTTGTTCTTGTACAGGGTCTGGGCAATGTCCTGAGCAATGGTGATATCGGTCATACTATCCTCCTTCGGGGCAGAAAACCCCAATTCAATCGATGGGCAGGGTGTGCAGCCATTCCAGGGTCTGCAAAGTTGCAGGGTGGACGGCGTCGCCCTTTTTGCGCACATGGGCCAGGGTGCCCTCCAGGCTGGCGATCATGGCCTTCTCCAGCGAGAGCCCGGCCAGCATGCGCACCTTGTCCAGCAGCGGATAGGGCTCGCGGGTCGGCTCGATGGTGTCGGCCAGCCACACCGCCATATCCAGCCGGCTCATGCCGGGTCGTCCGGTGGTGTGGGACAGGATGGCGGCGAGGATCTCCGGATCGTCCATGCCGTATTCGGTCTTCGCAAGGAAGGCGCCTGTCACGGAATGGAGCAGCGCGCCGCTTTCCAGGATGCGCTCATCCTCGGTCAGCGCATTTTCCCGGGCAATGCGCTGCATTTCCTTCAGGGGCAGGCATTTGGCGCAGTCGTGCAGAAGACCGGCAGCCTCGGCTTTGACAGCGTCAAGCCCGTGCAGCAGGGCCAGCCGGCGGGCCGTATCGGCCACGGCCAGGGTGTGGGAGAATCGCTTGGGGCTCAGGGCGTGATAAAGCCTGTCCAGCCATTGCGGACCTTGGGGCAGACGCTGTGCAGCGCCGTACAGCCCGGCGGAAGCGGCGTACTGGCGAACCTGCACCGGCAGCAGCGGCGTTGCTGCTCCGGCCCGGATGGCCTGACGCGCCTCGGTGGAGGAAATATCCAGCACCGCCATGTCCAGCAGGGTGAAGCGTCCGCCAAGACCTGTCAGCCGCTTGCGCTCAGCGGTGAGCGCCTGGGGTGTATAGCGCGTGGAGCGGGGACAGACCAGGAAGGTGCAAAGGGTCAGCACCGTTTCAAACTGCCGCCACTTTTGAAGCTCCATCAGCGTATCTGCACCGATGATGTAGAACAGCTCGGCCTTGGGATATTTTTCATGCAGGATGGACAGGGTATCTACCGTATAGATCACGCCGGCGCGGTCGATCTCCTCCCGGCAGGGCTCCAGCCCGGGGAGACCGGCACAGGCGGCGTATACCATGCGGTAGCGGTCCTCGGCGGGGGTGATATCCGGCTTGTGGGGCGGATTTCCGGAGGGGAGCATCAGCACCCGGTCAAGCCGGAGCTGGGCCAGCGCGCACTGGGCCATATGGATATGCCCCTGGTGGATGGGATCAAAGGTCCCGCCCATGATTCCGATGCGCTCTTTGGCCATACGACGCCTCCTGTGGTATATCTCGTATTTGTATTATAACCGATTTCTGGCTGATTGTAAACAAGGAGATAGGCATGGAAAGCTATCTGCGGAGGAACCGGCTGTCGGAGCTGCTGGACGGGATCGGGCTGATGCTCCTGATGTGGAGCCTGGCGGTCATGTGGTTCACCTGGCTGTGGGGGCTTCAGGCGGCGTCCCTGCTGGCCGGAACGGCGCTGGGGATGCTTTTGTGGACTGCCCGCTGCCAGTGGCGCAGGCGGACGGTGGAACGGCGCGAAAAAGCGCTCCGCAGCCGGATTGGCGCGGAGCTGATGCTGGAGGAGCTGATGCTGGAGACGGCGGAAAATGCGCACCGGCAATCGGCGTTGCTGCTGGCGCAGCGGTGGCCTGTCAAAATCCTGCGTGCGGAGGAAGGCGGGGCCCTTTGCCGCCAGGGGGAGGAAACGCTGCTGATCCGGTGCCTGCGGCAGATGCCGGAGAGCGAGCTGTCCGCTGGAGATCTGCTGGCGGCACAAAGGGCCGTGCGAAGCCTGCAGGCTGACCGGGGCGTGCTGTGCGTGCTGGGAAAGGTCAGTGCCAAAATGGCTGCCAGGGCAGAGCAATCGGTCGTACCGCTGCGGATCATCCGCCGGGAAACGCTGCTGGCTCTTGCCGGCGCGTATGCCCCTGCAACGGATGCGCAGTTGGTGGCGCTGGGACGTCGCAGCCGGCGAAATGCAGGGCAGGGAAGCCTGGTGCGGCGGGCCTTCAGGCGGGAAAAGGCCCGGCGATACCATTTGTACGGCACCGCCATGCTCTGCCTGTATCTGCTGGCAGGAATCAGGATCTATGCAGTGGCGGGCATGGTATGCCTGACGATGGCGGTGCTGTCCTGCGTGCGGCCTGCGGCACAGGAGCAGCTATGAACGCATCAGCCGGGCCACCAGCGCGGCGGTGTCGTCGATCTCCTGCTCGGTGTTGTAGGGGCCCGGGGCAAAGCGGACAGCGCCGGATTTGAGCGTGCCAAGATAGCTGTGCATGGCCGGCGCACAGTGCAATCCGCCGCGAACTGCCACGCCGGTGGCGTCCAGCGCATCCGCCAGCGCCGCACTGTCGCCGCCGGATGGGACGACGGAGGTGATGGCGACGCGGGGCGCCTCCTCATGCCCCAGCACCCTCAGGCCGGGAATGCGGGCCAGCTGGCGGCGGAGACGTTCATTCAACGCCGTTTCGTACCGGTGGATCTCCTCCCGGTGGCTGGCAACAAAGCGGATGCCCTCCATGAGCCCGGCGATCCCGGGGAGGTTCAGCGTGCCTGATTCATAGCGGTCAGGCAGCAGGTCGGGTTGGCGGATGCTTTCGCTGGCAGACCCGGTTCCGCCCAGGATCAGCGGCTCCGGATCAATCCCCTCCCGCAGCACCAGGAGGCCCGTGCCGTGGGGGCCCATCAGCCCCTTGTGACCGGGCATGGCGATCATGTCCGCCTGCAGGCTGTCCAGGCTGACGTCCAGCACGCCGGCGGTCTGGGCCGCATCCACGAGGAAGGGGACGCGGAATGCCCGGCATACCTCGCCCAGGGCGCGCACGGGCTGGATCACGCCGGTGACATTGCTGGCATGGCAGACGATGACCAGCGCGGTCTGCGGCGTGATTGCCCGGCGCAGCACGTCGGGGGAGAGGAGCCCCTGCTCGTCCGGACGCAGAAGCTTGACAGTGATGTCCCCCCGGCTGACGAAGCGCTCCAGCGTGCGCATGACGGCGTTATGCTCTCCGTGGGAGCAGATCACCTCGTCCCCCTTGTTCAGCATACCGGGAATGGCGATGTTCAGCGATTCGGTGCAGTTGCGGGTAAAGATGACCCGCTCCGGCCCGGCAGCGCCCAGCAGCTCCGCCGCTGCCTGCCGGCATTTTTCCACCGTGCGCCCGGCCTGCAGCGCCAGCTGATGTCCGCCCCGCCCGGGATTTGCGCCGAAGGTGCGCAGCGATTCCGTCATCGCCTGGATGACCTGGGGCGGCTTGGGAAAGCTGGTGGCGGCATTGTCCAGATAAATCATGCGGTCCCTCCTGCACAGCGCATTTTGCCTGACATATCCTATAGGGAATGGAAAAGGAGGTAGAACCATGGAGGAGAATTTCTGCATCGCGTCCTTCAGCTCCCGGTTGCAGGTGATGGCCTTTGACGAGGCGCTCCGGGCCCGGGGCGTGAAGGCCTCCATCGTCACGACGCCCCGGGCGGTGGCGCTGGGCTGCGGGCTTTCCGTGCGCTTTGAGGAGAAGGATTTCCCCGGTGTGAAGGCACTGTATCAGATGATGGGCATGGGCAATCTGATCGGCTTTTACCGGGTGACCAGGGATGCAGCAGGCCGAGCTGCGGTCAGGCCGATGTAAAAAAGTACGGACAGAATGCTGCTGCCGGCCTTGAAATGGGGGCAGCGGCATGTTATACTTTGATATGAAAAAGCCCGATGGGAGTGAAGTGCATGAGAAAGACGATGCTGATGGCTTTGATCCTGGTTTTCACGCTGATTTTTGCCTCTGCGGCAGCGGATCTGTCCATCACGCGCTGTATGTATTACACCGATGAGAGTCCCTGCGATATCATCTGGTGGGTGGATACGGGGGCTAAGCAGCATTGCCGTGCCTGCCGGAACCATGTGACGGACAAGGAAGATCCCCGCAGCTATGTGCCGGTGACGGAATGGACTGCCTGCTCCGTCGGGGAAAGCGGCGAGTGCTCGGTTTGCGGTGCGGATTACAGGTCCAACGCAGAGAGTGACCCGACAGCGGATGAGAAGATCCTCATGGAGCTGTTCATGGCGTATACCATGGAGCATGGTGCAGCACCGCTGACGACGTCCGTTTCGGGAAGTGAGCTGAAGCTCTCCCTGACGTCGGATTTCATCAGCTGGGTATACGATATGGGCGGCTCTGTCAGCGAAACGCTGATGGTGAAGACGGAGTACGCCCTGTCCTTGCCGGCGGGCAGCACCTATGCCTATGAGGGCGGCCCGGTGACGCCTGCAGCGGAGGTTGCTGCTTCGGAATACGGCCCCGGCGCGCTGCTGGAGCAGTTCGGGATTCTGACGATCGGCGAGCCCTATTATGAAAACAACCAGACGCCCGGAAAAGCAAAAGCGCTGGTGGATCTTTCGGTGAAAAGAGGACAGACCTATACCCTGGCTGTCGGCTTTACCATCCAGGGCAGTGCGCCGGAACGTCTTCCCGGCGATTCGGATGGGGACGGCGACATCAGCCTGGCGGACGCCATTGCCCTGCTGCATTACTGCGCGGATCAGACGGAAAGCATCCGGACGGACAATGCAGACGTGGACGGAGACGGCGCAGCAACACTGGAGGATCTGCTGAGCTTGCTGAAGTATCTGGCTGGCTGGGATATCAGCTTTGAGTGATGGCGGGCGGTTTGGCTGCAGGGCCGGACCGCCTTTTCTGTGCTGCTGGAAGGGAGGAGGAAGGGAATGATTTTTCTTCCTCTTCTGCCCAACTTTTTTTCATTTTCCCCTTGATTTTTCCGGTCAAACGTGTTATGATGTATGGCGCTGGTATCTGACGGTTCAAACCGTACCAACACAATCGGTGTAGACCGCCGATACAGTTCACATCAGCAGGAGGTGAAAGAAGTTGCCGAATATCAAGTCCGCTAAGAAGCGCGTGAAGGTTGCTGCGAAGAAGAACCTGCGTAATCGCATGGTCAAGAGCGCCGTTCGTACTTCCGTGAAGAAGTTCGAGGCTGCTGTTGCTGCCGATCCCGCGACCGCCAATGTGCAGTTGACCGCGACCACCTCCGCGATTGATAAGGCCGCCGCGAAGGGCATCATCCATAAGAATGCCGCGAATCGCAAGAAGGCCCGTCTGGCCAAGCAGCTGAACAAGGCTGCGGTGTAATCGCATATCAGGAGTTCGCGTTTACCCCCTCCGTTTGGATGGGGTTTTCTTTTTTTCACAGATTTCTCTATATTTTCCTGCCATGCTCCGTCTATTCAGGTGAAAGGAGGTTGTGGCAATGAACATTGTCAAGGGCCCGGACAATGACAAGGAAGCCGTCATCCGGCAGATGATCGCTGAACACCAAACGGCGCTTACACGGCTGTGTTACTTGTACCTGCATGATGTGCAGTTGGCGGAGGACGCCGTACAGGAAACCTTCCTCAAAGCTTACAGTACGCTGGAACGCTTCCGCGGCGAGGCAAGCGCCAAAACCTGGCTGACCCGCATTGCCATGCGCACCTGCTGCGACATGCGGCGCACCTTCTGGTACCGGCGGATGGATCGCCGCGTTACCCCGGAGATGCTGCCCGATTGTGCCGGCGAGGCTGCGGAGGAAGAATCTGCTCTTACGCTGGCAGTTATGAATCTGCCGCACCGGGAGCGGGAAGTCATCCTCCTTTACTACTATCAGGACATGAATGTGAGCGAGATCGCCAAAGCCCTGGGCGTGACCCAGCCGACGGTATCCTATCGGCTGAAGCATGCCCGAGAGAAACTGCGAAACGCGCTGGCGGGGAGGGAAGAACCATGACCGAACAGCAGGAAAAAGTCAGATTCCGGCAGGCCATTGACCACACCTTGTCGGACATCCAGGGGGATGCCTTCCTGGCGCAGCGGATTCTCGCACGCGCGGAGAAAGGAGCGAAACCTGTGAAGAACTATATTCCCAAGGGCGTTGTGATTGCCCTGATTGCGCTGCTGTGCATGGGCACGGTGGCGTTGGCAGCCGGTTTGTATGGCGGCAGCATTAACTTCGAAGGTGTGATTACATACAATGACTCGCCCAGCGGCCCCATGCCCACCGTGGCACCGAGATCGACTGACGCAGTGAGCATAGAAGCTGAAAGGGACGAGGAAGCCTACGCTGAGGCTTTGTTTGTTGCGGAAACCTACGCCTACGAGGAGGCGCTGAGCACGGAAACTCTGTACATGCTGTATGAGCTGAAAGCGGATGGTACCCGTAGACCGCAAACCCAAAGCGATCTGCGCATCAAGACCGCAGTGCAGGCCGAATTTGAGGCCATGATGGCGGAAGCTCCCTGGTTGCCCCGGCCTAATTATATTCCGGAAGGGTTTGCTTTCGCCGATGCAGAAGTGTTCTACGACTGCCATGCCGGTGGCGAGTGGAAGTTGGTGAAGTCAAAAACTATCGGCGGCAAGTTTGAAGTGGAATGGTATCAGCCTACTGAAAGAGCGGCGACCCATTATTTCCTCAATTTCCGGAGTGAATCTGACGAAAAACAATATATCCGGATATTTGTGCAGATGAGCACTGCCTACGATGGTGGCTATTCCTTTGGCTTTGGAGAGGGAATGGCGGCAAGCGCAGTTGAGGTGCCGGGAATGGAGAATGCTATCGTCATTACATCGGAACGAATCATGCATTTGGATATGCGCCGCCGCGTGGAAGCGCCCATCAACATTCTCTGGTTTTCCGAGGATGGCGATCATCGTATGTGCTATGAGGATGTGTTCGTTGATGTGACTGCACCTAAGATGGATGTCAATGAACTCATCCGTATGTTTGCCACCGAATAATCCAAGGGAGGGGGGATATCCTCCTCATCAGGGTGTCGAAAAAGTGCTTTAGGCACTTTTTCGAGGGTTTGCACTCGCGCACTGGTCGAGCCATAAATGGCTCTCCCGGCCGTTTGCTCGTGTAAGGAAGCGATTTTGCAACGCGTTATTATGTAGAGGAAGGTTTACCCCTCCTCGTCATGAGTCGCGGGAAATACAAGTAATTCAA
>JAFQIB010000134.1 GCA_017397765.1 Clostridia bacterium
CACTTTTTCGAGGATTTGCACTCGCGCACTGGTCGAGCCATAAATGGCTCTCCCGGCCGTTTGCTCGTGTAAGGAAGCGATTTTGCAAGCAAAATCGCGCGAAAATCGCCGCGCATGTCGCCGATTTTCGATTTACAGTCTGCCGACAGCGAGCTACAACGACCTTTTTTTGACAGTCTGCGCCGTCCTGTAGAAGCAGGGCGGCGTTTTTGCGTACACAAAAACAGGCTCCCGCATCCTTGCAGGAGCCTGCTTTGACATTCACTTATTTCAGATTCACCAGCCAGCCGGAGAAATGCTGGAGCAGCGTCAGCACGTCCGTGAGATTGACGTTTCCGTCACCGTTCACATCGGCTGCATCGGAGATGTTCGCACTCTTGTCGCCCAGCTGCCCGATCAGGGTCACCGCATCGTCCAGCACGACCTGGCCGTCTCCGTCCGTATCACCGGGAATGTTGTCCGGTACTCTGCCCACCAGCGGCGGGTACAGCTCATACAGCTTCGCTGCGCTGTAGCCTGCGGGCGGCTCGCAAGGCGTCATGGATCCGTCCTCATCACAGACCCACCATTCATCTGATTCATAGTACCTGTATTCTGTGCTGCCTACAAAAAAGTTGGCGCTTTCCATCGTACCGTCCACGCGGTAGGACGCCCAGACATATGGGCTTTGGATTTCATACCAATAGTCTTCAGCTTTTCCAGACTGGTCAAAAAAGACACAGTACTCTTCGTTATCAGACGGCTGATAGGCAAAGGACTCCAAGCGCCCCTCATGATCAAAGTTCCACATCGGCGTCATCCCATACCCCTGGGCAATCGGATCGACCGTGATCACGCCGTCCTCATTGCGCACATAGCAGATGCACTCGCGTTCAAGATCCGCATAATCCACATAGAAGCGAATCCACAGATAAGCGACCTCGTCCTCTGTCATCGTTGTATTTGACACATACGCCTGACGGGATGCAACATAACGGAACAGATTCTGATTGCCCCATGCATAGTCTACGCCATAACTGACATTCGGACTGTCCAGGTTGTCGATCCCGTCAAACCAATCCGTTTTGATAATGACATAGCCGTCCTCATGGGTCAGGGTCAGCTTTGCGGGCTTCGGAACAAACGGCGGCTGCACCGGCAGTGCGTTCACCGACAGGGGAATCTCCATCGCTGCCATGGCCGTGCCTGCCCACAGCATCAGGATCAGAACAGCAGCAATCAGCTTCTTCATCGTATCCCTCCAATGCCCATATTATAGTAATATTTCATATTTTTGTCAAGCTGACATGCCAGGTCGGCAGCTGCAGGGATACAAGGTAAGCGAAAAGGAGCCCCGTCTTTCAACGGGACTCCTTGAAATAATCACTTGTGATCCGCTCAGCGCTTCACATAGGTGGTGTGGAGCAGCTCGTGAGCCTTGTGGCTGCCGGGCTTGCCCAGGAAGTCCTCATACACCTTGATGATGTCGGGGTTCTCGTGGGACTTGCGGATGGTCTTGGCCTCGTCCTCAGCGTACAGGCCAGCAGCGCGGGCCACGCGGGGATCGACGTCCATCCGGGTGGAGGCGTCCACGATGGGCTGGCCGCCGCCGTTGACACAGCCGCCGGGGCAGGCCATGACTTCCACGAAGTGGTAGGTCGCTTCGCCAGCCTGGATCTTCTTGATCAGACGCTTGGCAGCGCCGGTGGAGTTGGCGATGGCCACCTTCAGGTTCAGGCCGCCGACGGTCACTTCGGCTTCCTTCACGCCCTCGATGCCGCGCAGGGCCTTGTACTCCACGTTCTCCACGCTGCGGCCTTCGAGCCAGTCAGCAGCGGTACGCAGGGCAGCTTCCATCACGCCGCCGGTCGCGCCGAAGATGGGCGCAGCGCCGGTGGATTCCGCCACCAGCTCGTCGAAGCACTCTTCGTCGGGCAGCTGGGCGAACTGGATGCCGGCAGACTTGATCATGCGGGCCAGCTCACGGGTGGTGATGGAGATATCCACGGTACGCATGCCGTTCAGAGCCATCTCGGGACGGGAGGCCTCGAACTTCTTGGAGGTGCAGGGCATCACGGCTACGACCACGATCTTCTCGGGATCCACGCCGGCCTTCTCAGCCCAGTAGGACTTGATGATGGCGCCTTCCATCTGCATGGGAGACTTGCAGGAGGACAGGTTGGGGATCAGCTCGGGGAAGTTGTGCTCGCAGTACTTGATCCATCCGGGAGAGCAGGAGGTGAACATGGGCAGGGCGCCGCCGTTCTTGATGCGGTCCACCAGCTCGGTGGCCTCCTCCATGATGGTCAGGTCAGCCGCAAAGTCGGTATCGAAGATCTTGTCGAAGCCCAGACGCTTCAGAGCCTGGGTCATCTTGCCGGTCACACGGGTGCCGATGGGCATGCCGAATTCCTCGCCCAGCGCAACGCGCACAGCGGGAGCGGGCTGCACGACCACGATCTTCTCCGGATCGTTGATGGCCGCCCAGACCTTGTCGGTGTCGTCCTTTTCCTTCAGGGCGCCGACGGGGCAGGCATTGATGCACTGGCCGCAGAAGATGCAGTTGGTCTCCAGGATGTTCTTGCCGAAGGCAGGAGCGATCTGGGTCTTGAAGCCGCGCTCCACAGCGCCGATGGCACCGATCTGCTGCACCTGACGGCAGGCAGCCACGCAGCGGCGGCACAGGATGCACTTGTTGGGATCGCGCACCAGGGAGGGAGAGATCGCATCCAGGGGGTACTCGATGTTGGCACCCTCGTAGCGGGTCTCGTCAGCGCCCAGCTCCACGGCCAGCTTCTGCAGCTCACAGTTCTGGCTGCGGACGCAGGAGAGGCACTCGCGCTTGTGGTTGGACAGGATCAACTCCAGCACGGACTTGCGGGCCGCGCGGACAGCGGGGGTGTTGGTCTTGACGACCATGCCCTCGGACACGGGCATCACGCAGGCAGCGGCCAGGGCGCGGGCGCCCACGTCCACCACACACATACGGCAGGCGCCGATCTGGTTGATGTCCTTGAGGTAGCACAGGGTAGGAATATGGATGTTGGCCTTGCGGGCAGCTTCCAGAACCGTCGTACCGGCAGGAACGCTGACCTTCACGCCATCAATCGTAACGTTAAGCATATCCATGTCAATTATTCTCCTTCCGGTTTGATCAGCCCTTGGAAATCGCGCCGAACTTACACTTCTCCATACAGGCGCCGCACTTGAGACACTTGGAGGTATCGATCACGTGAGGCTCGCGGACCTTACCGGTGATGCAGTTGGCGGGGCAGTTGCGGGCACACAGCGTGCAGCCCTTACACTTGTCGGGATCGATCTTGTAGCTCAGCAGCGCCTTGCACTGGCCGGCGGGGCAGCGCTTCTCGTAGATGTGCGCCTCGTACTCATGACGGTAGTACTTCAGGGTGGACAGCACGGGGTTGGGAGCCGTCTGGCCCAGGCCGCACAGCGCGGTGGACTTGATGGAGTTGGCCAGGTCTTCCAGCTTCTCGATATCGCCGTCCTCGCCCTTGCCTTCCACAATGCGCTCCAGGATCTCCAGCATGCGCTTGGTGCCGATACGGCAGGGCGCGCAC
>JAFQIB010000076.1 GCA_017397765.1 Clostridia bacterium
TAGGCACTTTGTCGAGGTTTTGCACTCACTCACTGGTCACTCGGCCATCACCGGGACAAGCCCGGCGCTGGCTATGCTCGGCAAATGCAAGCATTTGCTCTCGCTAGTCGGCGCGAGCGCCTCCCTCGTGCAACGACAAGTTGTTCTCCCGGCCGTTCGTTCGTGTAAGGAAGCTTTTCCTAACGGAAAAGCGCGAAAATCGCCGCACAGGGGCTTCGCCCCGTTAACCGCCCCGAAGGGGCTCGCCGATTTTCGATCTAAAGTCGAAGGGCTTGCGAGCCCTCCGACGCCTCCCGGAGTTTGTTAATGGTATGAGCGCCATCCCACACCACGGGATGGCGCTGTTGTTTTACCGTTTTTCCTGTGCCCGGACGATCTCCTTGTAATAGTCCACCGCCGGCGGCAGACAGTTCACCTCGATATTTTCGTTCAGGCCGTGCATGCCCGCCATCTGCTCCGGGCCGTAGAGCACCGGGCTGAAGCGCACGCAGCTGTCGCAGACCTCGCCGTAGAAGCGGGCGTCCGTGCCGCCGGTGACCACATAGGGCATCACGCAGACCTCGGGGAATACCTTGCCGATGGTATCCTGCACGATGGCGAAAGCCTCCCCGTTCAGATCAAGGGAGCCGGAGGGATAGCCCTTGTAGATGACCTCAGTCTCCAGGCCGTAGGCTTTGGCCATCTCCGTGATGACCTGAATGCTCTCGTCCGTGCTCTGATGGGGGATGAAGCGCAGATTCGCGCAGACGCTGGCCTCCTGGGGCAGCACATTGTAGCCTCGGGAGCCCTCCTGCATGGTAAAGGCGATGGTGGTCTTGAGCATCGCCGCTGCCTGGGCGCTAATCAGGGGCATCACCTTGCCCAGCACCGGCCTGAAGAGCCACAGGTTATGCATCACCAGCCGCAGGTAGAAGGGCCCGGCATAGGGCGCAAGCCGCTCGAACATGGCCTCCACCGCCGGAGAAAACTTCACTTTGAAGGGGGACTTCTTCTCCACCGCCGCGATGAACTTCGCCAGGCGCGGGATGGGGGTGTTTCGGCCCGGCGCGCTGGCGTGGCCGCCCTGGCTGCGGGCGATGAACTTCACGTCGCCATAGCCCTTTTCAAAGATGCCCACCGCTGCATAGTGGCCGTTCACGCCGCCCAGGGGATTCTGAATGATGGAGCCGCCCTCGTCGCAGAGCATGAAGAGCTTCACGCCGTGCTCCTTGAGCCAATTCACCAGCTTGGGCGCGCCGCTGCCGCCGATCTCCTCCGTGCAGGAGGAGGCAAGATACACGTCGCATGCCGGCACATAGCCCGCCGCAATCATTTCCTCCGCCGCCTGGTAGAAGGCCATCAGGCTGCACTTGGTGTCCGCCGCGCCACGGCCCCAGACCTTGCCCTCGGCAATCTCGCCGGAGAAGGGCGGATACTTCCACTCGCCCGTCGCCTCCACCACGTCCATATGGCTCATGAGCAGAATGGGCTGCTTGTCCGTTTTGCCCTTCCACTTCAGCAGCAGGCTGCCGTCGATCTCGATCTCCTCACAGGTCGCAAAGACCTTCGGGAACAGCTCCCGCAGCAGGGCATGGAAGCCGCGGAACTTCTCCACCTCTTCCCGATTGCGGTCGGAGATCGTCTCCACCTGCACCATGCGGGAAAGCTTCCCCGCGTATTCCCCGATGCGCTTCTCGTCCGTTGAGGGAACATACTGCGTCTGCCTGCGGGGCAGCAGGAGCGTACGGACAACGGCAATGCCCAGCAGGACAGCCAGCGCAGCCAGCAGCGCCAGCAGGATGTATACCACGATCATGTGTTTTCCTCCTTACTCAGCCTTTGCGGCCTGATTCTCCCTGCGGAAGTAGTAGAATGCCTGGGCAATGGCGATAGCGCCGGAGATCAGCATGAGGAAGCCCACGCTGCCGATCAGCCCGGGCATGCAGATGAACAGCACCGTCATCACGATCAGCGGGATCGCCACCAGCTTCTTGCCCCGGCGGAAATACTTCCAGGCCATCGCGCCGAAGAGGGCAGGCACCACGTTGTTGAACGCCGGCTGCAGGGCAGGCGCCTCCAGCACCGGGCGCAGGGGAATCATCAGCAGCACGCCCAGGGCAATCACCAGCGTCGTCACCAGGGAGGACGCAGCGATGGACAACGTGGAGACGATCTCATTCTCCGTCGTCCCCGCCTCCGTCCCGGCGATGTCGCGGGCGTTGAGGGCGCAGGGGATCTTCATGTTGATCAGATTGCCAGTGATGAAGGCCAGATAGCTGCCGCCGGCTCCCAGCATGGGCATATAGATCAGGAACTCCACGATGCAGGAGGGAATGTAGATGATGGCGATCTGTGCCAGGCCCTTGCCGAAGGCGCCCAGATCGGGCATCGCATCCAGCGAAAGGCCCATCAGGAAGGGCGCAGCAAGGAGCAGGATAATGCCAATCCACAGGCCGATGCGGCCGTAGAGATGGGTTTTCTCGTTGTATTTTGCCATGTAGGCATCCCGGTTCATGTCCATGGTCGCACCTCCTTAAAAGATCATATTGCACACAACAGCAGCGGCCATACCGACCAGCATGCTGCCTGCAATGGAGAAGTTATCCAGCCAGGCCATCTTCTTTTTCTCCGCGAAGTGGGTGAACACCGCCATCGCCAGCGCGGAGAAGGCCATGGTCACCAGCGGAAGGTAGTTGCCCGTGCAGACCAGCGCGCCGTCCTTGAGCTGGATCAGTCCGCCCACATAGCTGCCCATGTACGCGGTGATCAGGCCGATGAACATGGCGGTCATGGCGTCGTCGCCAAAGGAGCGGCCGCCGGACTTCTTTTCGCCCGTGCGCTGCAGCTTGGTATGATACTTCTTGCCGAAGATCGCCACGCACACCACGCCCCAGATGATGCCCACCGTCATCAGCAGCGCGATGGTGGTGAAGGCGCGAAGCGTCATTTCCTCCACGTTCAGGCCATTGAGCCCGATGGCCTTGGCGGCGATATCCGCTACGCTGGTCTCATAGTGCAGCGCGCCCACCACGCTCAGCCGCAGCCAGGGCAGCGGAATGCCCAGCGTGCCGGACAGGGCGATCACCCCCAGCAGGATGGAAACGCTGGGCAGGATGGAAAAGGTCACCGAGGAGGTTACCGTGCGGCGCAGCTTCACCGGATCGATGCCGATGGCAATGCCCGCCCGATATGCCCGGATGAGGAAGAACACACTCATCACCACCACATACAGGATCACCGCACCGGCAATCAGGTACAGCGGCGTTGAGGACAGCTGGTCAAGGATGCTCATGAAATTCCCTTCTTTCGGAAAAGATTATGTTCATTATACGCATTTTTGCCGTGAAAAGCAATCTTCTGCCCCTTTTCTGCCGACAGGCTGCAGCTTTTTTCGACAAGTTCAAACAAAATTCACGCAGCGTTGATACAATTAGCTTGACAATACCGCTTTTTGTGGTTTATTATATCTGATGCTACGGTTTTTCAAAACCTGTTCATTTTCCGAATGCCAGCGGCCTGTCCGCATCACAGAAGGGAGCACCCCCATGGTTCGCATCGTTTCAGACACCTCCACCATGTATTCCACCGCTCAGGCAGAGGCCGCCGGCTTCTCCGTCTCTCCCCTGGCGGTGACCATCGCCGGCAAGACCTACCGGGAGCTGGATGAGATCAATGCAGACGAGTTTGTCAGCATTATCGGCCAGGGCCATATGCCCGTTTCCAGCCAGCCCGCGCTGGGCGACGTGATGGCCATGTACGAAAGCTGCGGCGAGGACGAGGTGCTCAATCTCTCCATGGCAGACGGTCTGAGCGGCACCTACTCCACCGCCGTGGCCGCCGCTCAGAACGCTGAGAACGCCGACAGGATCGAGGTCATCAACACCGGCACGCTCTGCGGCCCCCACCGCTATATGGTGGAAGCTGCCGCGAAGCTGGCCAATGCCGGCGCAACCCTGGCAGAAGTCAAAGCGAAGGTGCACGCGCTGATGGAAACGGATCTGTCCTTCCTCATCCCCTCTGACTTTGACTATCTCCGCCGCGGCGGTCGCCTCAGCCCGCTGGTCTCCCTGGTGGGCAAGACCATCAAGCTCGCGCCGGTGCTGACCCAGTCCAAGGACGGCCGTCAGCTGGTCATGAGCACGGTCAGCCGTTCCTTCAAGCTGGCGATCAAGCACGTCATCAAGGAGCTGAAGGAGTGGGGTGTGGAAAAGGGCTGGCATATTTACATCACCCATGCAGCTGCGCCCGGCCTGGCGGAATCCGCCCGTGCCCAGCTGCGCGAAGCCTTTGAGCAGGCCGCCATTGAGATTCACAGCCTGACCCCCGTGTTCATCACCCAGGGCGGCCCCGGCTGCGTGGCCGTTCAGGTTGTCAAATCACTGTAATTTTTCCATCCCAGGACGGCCGAACACGCCGTCCTTTTTATGTTTCATCTCTACTGATTCTGTGGTATAATGAAAGCAGGCGCAAGCGACCAGGCTTCGCCCTGCATCTGACAAATCCTCCGCAGCGGGCCCGCCCCTGCAGAAAGGACGCTGAATCATGCAATATGCCATCACATTTCTGGAAGGCATCGTGACCTTCATTTCTCCCTGCCTGCTCCCCATGCTGCCCATTTATATCTCCTATTTTGCCGGCGGCGGGGAGCGCAGCCTGGGCAAAACCCTCCGGGGCGCGCTGGGCTTCGTGCTCGGCTTCACCATTGTTTTCATGGTGATGGGCGCGCTGGCAGGAACCGTCGGCAGCTTTCTGACCCGGCATCAGACCGCCGTGAACATCGTCTCCGGCTTGCTGGTCATCTTCTTCGGATTGAACTTCCTGGGCGTGTTCCGCCTGAACCTCTTCGGCGGCTTCGGCAAGGGCATGAACACCGATAAGCTGAATTTCTTTTCCGCCCTGCTCTTCGGCATGGTCTTCTCCATCGGCTGGACGCCCTGCGTGGGCGCATTCCTGGGCTCCGCGCTGGTGCTTGCCTCCCAGCAGGGCTCTGTGCTCGCAGGCACCGTCATGCTGCTTTGCTACTCGCTGGGTCTGGGCCTGCCCTTCCTGCTCAGCGCGGTGCTGATCGACAAGCTCAAATCCACCTTTGATTTCATCAAGCGCAATTATCGCATCATCAACCTGATCAGCGGCAGCCTGCTGGTGCTGGTAGGCCTCCTGATGGCCACCGGCTTGTTGAACCGGCTGCTGAATCTGCTCAGCTGAGGAGGATTCCCATGAAGAACAAGAAATCATTCTGGCTGCTTGCCGCCGCCATGATCCTGCTGATCGGCGGCGCAGGCATTCTGTACAATCAGCTGGGCGATCAGCTGCAGACCAATCAACTCGGCGTTTATCAGGAGACGGAGGCGACCGCCGCCCTGGAGCCCGCCGCCACGGCCGTCCCTCCGGCTGCCACCGCCGCACAGACGGCAGAAGCGCCCGCCGAAGCGACGGAAGCGCCCGCGGAAGCAGCGGAGGCACCCGCCGAAGCGACAGCCGCCCCTGACGCGCAAGCCGAGGCGGCCCCTGTGCACCTTGTGCCGGACTTCACCGTTTATGATGCCGCCGGCAGCGCCGTCACGCTTCACAGCTTCTTCGGCAAGCCCGTGGTGCTCAACTTCTGGGCCAGCTGGTGCGGCCCCTGCAAGAGTGAGATGCCCGATTTCCAGAAGGCCTACGAAGCCTATGGCAACGACATCCATTTCGTTATGGTCAACCTGACCGACGGCGGCCGGGAGACCGTGGAAAAGGCACAGAGCTTCATCGACCAGCAGGGCTACACCTTCCCCGTGTATTTCGACACCGACGTGGACGCCGCCATGACCTACGGCGTCGCCTCCATCCCAACCACCTACTTCATTGGTGCGGACGGCAGCCCGGTCGCCTGGGGCCAGGGCGCGCTAAATGCAGCCACCCTGGAACGCGGCATCGGCATGATCGCCAATACGCCGTGATTGATCCCCCTGCATTTCCTTTGCTGCCGCAGGGCTTCCTGACAGATGGCGTTCCGCTTCATGCGCCATCATGACGGCAACTGATTTATGGGAAAGAAGCAGCAGGATACCGAAACCGCAGGCCGCACAAGGCTTGCGGTTTTTGTATTGCTGTGGTGGAATGGCAACGATAAACCGGGATTTGTGGGGGGAGAAGATGTTGGCAGCAGGGATCTTTGCGGATGGTGTGTACAGTAGCACGCGCAAGTTTCTATACTCACCGAGCCGCATAGAAAATGCAATCTCCCCCTCCAAATCCCAATTTGTCGAAAACTGACCATCTGATATTCTCCCCCATCAATTGCTGCCATGACAGTTTCTCCACAAAGAGAAGCCAGGAAACGGCGGCTGCAAAACCTTCCCCTCTGGGGAAGGTGGCACGGCGCAAGCCGTGACGGATGAGGCCGTCAGTAGCAGGCTCGATTGCCCCACAAATCCCAATTTGCCGAGCCAAAAAGCATTCTTCCCCCCTTGCCTTCTCTGCCGCCTCCCGACGTCGTTTGTTCCCATAATGTTCCTGCGAATTTTTGTTCGCATCCGGCAGGAGTTTGTCCTTGCATGCAGAATTGTATATTATGAACATTTGTTCGCATTATGGTGCAAGGTGGGAAATTTGCCATGGAACGGCAGTATATTGCCATCGACCTGAAAAGCTTCTATGCCTCGGTAGAATGCATTGACCGGGGCCTGGACCCGCTCGCGACCCATCTGGTGGTCGCGGATGAAAGCCGCACGGACAAGACCATCTGCCTGGCCGTTTCGCCCTCGCTGAAGGCCTGCGGGGTATCCAGCCGGCCTCGGCTGTTTGAGGCTATCCAGCAGGTGCGGGAGGCCAATGCGCGGCGGCGGATGCAGGCGCCGGGGCAGCGCTTTACCGGCGCGTCCTGGGATGCAAAGGTGCTGGCGGCGCATCCGGAAACCGCCATTGACTTCATCAAGGCCCCGCCCCGGATGGCCCGCTATATCGAGTGCAGCAACCGGATTTATGAGGTCTACCTCAAATACGTCGCCCCGGAGGATATCCATGTCTACTCCATCGACGAGGTGTTTATGGACGTCACGCCCTATCTCATGGCCGCCCGGCAGACCGCCCGGGAGTTCGCCATGACCATCATCCGGGACGTGCTGTCAGTCACCGGCATCACCGCTACGGCAGGCATCGGCACCAATCTGTATCTGGCCAAAGTCGCCATGGACATCGTCGCCAAACGCTCCCCGCCCGACGCCCAGGGCGTTCGCATCGCCGAGCTGGACGAGATGAGCTACCGCCATCTGCTCTGGGCGCATCAGCCCCTGACGGACTTCTGGCGGGTGGGCGGCGGCTATGCCCGCAAGCTGGCCCGGTACAATATGTTCACCATGGGAGACATCGCCCGCTGCTCCGTGGGTAAACCCGGCTCCTACTTCAGCGAGGATCTGCTGTACAAGCTCTTCGGCGTGAATGCGGAGCTGCTCATCGACCACGCCTGGGGCTGGGAGCCCTGCACCATCGGGGAAATCAAGGCCTACCAGCCCGTCAGCCATAGCCTGAGCACCGGTCAGGTGTTGCCTGGCCCCTATGCCTTTGACAAGGCGCGGTTGATCGTGCAGGAGATGACCGATCTGCTGACGCTGGATCTGGTAGACAAGGGGCTGATGACCGATCAGATGGTGCTGGTGCTCGGCTATGACGTGGAAAGCCTGGCTGACCCGAAGATCCGTCAGGTCTACACCGGCGCCGTTGTGCTGGATCATTACGGGCGTGCAGTCCCCAGGCACGCCCACGGCACCGCCAATTTGCCGCGGATGACCTCCTCCACCCGGCAGATCACCGAAACGGTGCTGGCCCTGTATGACCGCATCGCCGATCCCCTGCTGCTGGTGCGGCGGATCAACGTGGTGGCAGCCCGGGTGCTGCCGGAGAAGGAGGCGCTGCAGCGCCCGCCCTTTGAGCAGCTGGATCTGTTCACCGACTACGAGGCCGCCGAGCAGCGCCGTCAGCTGGAGGACGCGCAGCTGGCCCGGGAACGCCGCTGTCAGCGGGCAGTGCTGGGCATCCGCCGCCGCTTCGGCAAGAACGCCATCCTCATGGGCATGAATTTCCAGGAGGGCGGCACCGCCATCGAGCGCAACCGGCAGATCGGAGGTCACAAAGCATGAAGCCCCTGCCTCCACGGAACTATGAGGACATCATCGGCCTGTCCCATCATGTGTCGCCCCGGCGGCCGCAGATGTCCAATTCCGGCCGGGCGGCCCAGTTCGCCCCCTTTGCGGCACTGTCCGGTTTTGAGGAATCCATCGACGAAACAGCCCGCCTCACCGACCGCTGCACTGAGCCGGACGAGGAAGCCCTCGCCCTCCTCAACGAGCGAATGCTGCGCCTGACAGAGGCCGTCCGTGACCGGCCGGAGATCACCCTGCTCTGCTTCGAGCCGGATGAAAAAAAGCCCGGCGGCGCTTATCACAGCATCACCGGGCGCGTCCGCCGGATCGACGAGGTGCAGCGTCGGCTCATCCTCGCCGATGGCACCGAGATTCCCTTTGAGCGCATCCACAGCATTGAGTCGCCCTGAGGGCGGGCTGCGGGCGGGGAACCACCAGCCGATGGGTGCATGAGCTTTTCACCCGCTCGGTAAATTGGGATTTGTGGGGCAGATCGAGCCTGCTGCTGACGGCCTCATCCGTCACGGCTTACGCCGTGCCACCTTCCCCCGAGGGGGAAGGTTTTGAAGTCCCGCGGCCCTGGTTATTCCCATTCATTCCAGACTACCGTATATTCAAGCCGCATCGGCTGCAGCGAGACCTCAAAAGGAACAATGCGGTGATTTTGCAGAGGGGTTCTTCCGCTTTGGCGGAAATTCAAAGAACCCCTCTGCAATCAAGCCGCCCCGGATGCAGCCGCCACTACGCCTACTCAGGAGAACCGAGGGGGACCGGGGGGAAGCTACTTTAGCTTCCCCCCGGCGGCTTTGTGCGCGCGGGTCGATGACCCTTCGACGCGCGAAAGTGGCTGCCGAGCTGTGGTGCAGTATTGCTCCTGAAGAAAAGCAA
>JAFQIB010000077.1 GCA_017397765.1 Clostridia bacterium
ATGATGGAAGTGACCCGCCGATACGGGCATACCGTTTACACGATCAGCGCTTTCGGAAGCCACGAAAGCGCCTGTACTTATGAAGAACGGCTGCTGAATCTGATCCAGCATGAAGCGGATAAGATGGATCGTAGCAAGGAATCCCGCAGCACTTCAACAACCAACAAAGAAAATGACTAAGAGAGGTATTATCATGAGAAAGCATAACAATTTCTATATCATCGGTGTGGACGCAGGCTACGGCAACATGAAGACCGCCCGCACCATCTACCCCACGGGCCTGGTGGCGATGGACACCAAGCCCTTTTTTGATGGCGACATTCTTGAGTACAACGGCACTTGGTACAGGATCGGCGAAGGGCACAAGGCCTACAACCCTGATAAGACTGCTGACGAGGACTTCTACATCCTGACGCTGGCTTCCATTGCTGCCGAATTGAGCACGGAGCAGATCACTGAGGCCAATGTATATCTGGCGCTGGGTCTGCCCACGACCTGGACGGGGCGGCAGCGAGAGGAGTACCGCCGCTATATGATGCGCAACCCTGACGTCCGGTTTACCTTCAACGATGTGCTATACAGCATCCATCTGACCGACTGCATCGTATTCCCCCAAGGCTATGCCGCACTGGTGCCGCTGATGGACAACGACAAGAAATTCAATGAGTTCCGGCAGTTCACCGGCACGGTAATGATGGCTGATATCGGCAACGGCACCATGAACATCATGCGTCTGGTAAACGGCAAGCCCAATGACCAGCATTGCTGGACGGAGGTGTTGGGCGTGAATCAGTGTATGCTGACTGCCCGCAAGCAGATGATGGACAAGTACGGCATCGACATGCCGGAGAGCGTTATTGAGCAATTCCTGCGAACCGGCACTGCGAATCTGGCGCGGGAACTCCTCGACAACCTGACTGATATTGTGCGCGGCTATGTGACCGGCCTGTTTGATGCCCTGCGTGTTCATGGCTATGACGCCCGCCTGATGAAGCTCTTTGTGATGGGCGGTGGCGGCTGTCTGGTAAAGTACTTCGGCAAGTACGATCCCGGAGCTGTCATCTTTGTGGATGATCTCCATGCCTCCGCCAAGGGCTATGAGTACATGGCGCAGGGCGTGATCTGGCGTAATGAGCGTCTTGCCAGAAAGGCCGGTGATTGATATTGTGCGTAAAGGCCATTACCGTGCGATTCCACCTGTCGCACCCAGCAGAAAAGCAGGCATGGGAAAAGCTCAATGCCCGACGAAGCGAACGGCATCAGTCGTTCAGTCAATTGGTTGCAGAAGCTGTCAATGCTTGTGGCACGGAGGGGGTACATCTGTCTGGCACTGAGAAAATCGAGCTTGTTCAGGAGATCACAGAATCGGTGACAAGCAGGCTTCAGCAGATGCTTCCGGCGTATCTTGCCGGATACTCCGCTGGAGCGAGTGCGCCAGTTGTTATGGTTGTACCCCCTGCATCCGCTGCGCCATCGCAGGTCACCACACCGCCCCAACAGCAAGAAAACGATGACGCAATGCCCGATTTCGGCGACAGCTGCATGGATTTCGACTTTATCGGCGGCTGAGTCAGTGCATCAATCTGCCGCACATTCCACAATAATTGCATCAAAGTGATGCAGTCTCATCAATGAACATAACGACATCTGCATCAGAGTGGTGCATATTTGCATCACTCTGGTGCATCACAGGAGGACATATATGAAGATTAACATTGACGAGTTACTGGCGAATATGCCCAAGGACGAGGATGAGCTGAAGACGGTTCAGGAAAAGCATCGCAAAATCCTGACCGACAACCGCGAAAAGGAGAAGCAGCGGAAGGCTCGCACCCACAGGCTCTGCGAACACGGAGCCATATTGGAGGCCTGCTTCCCTGAGACCATCCAGATGGACAGCGCTCAGTTTTCTGCCTTTATGCAGGAGCTGGCTGCTGGCCGGTGACCATGCAAGGGGGCGTTCCGGGGCTAACCTCGGGGCGTCCCCAACAAGAATAACCACGAAGTGCGCACTGATACATACGTCGGCCCATTGACCAATGTATGTCGTGCGATCTGCGATGCTCTGTTGCGGACTTCGCCGCGATGGGGCAAGCCCCATACCCCAAGAACGGTGCTCCCATGGGAGCTGCCCGAAGGAGGAAAGAATGGACTTCTTTCATTGGACAACCAAAATCGTTTCCCGGAACAAGGGAAAATCTGCCGTCGCCGCTTCTGCCTATATCAGCGGGACGCGGATGGAGAACACCTGGGATGGAGTCACCCACGACTACACCCGCAAAAAGCATGTCATCTACACAGAGGTAATGCTGCCGCCCAACGCTCCACAGGAATATGCGGATCGCAGCCTTCTTTGGAACAGCGTTGAGTGGAACGAAACCAAGGCCAATGCGCAGCTCGCCCGGTCGATTGAGCTGGCGCTGCCCGCTGAACTAAACCATGAGCAGAACATCGCTCTTGTTCGGAAACTGGTGCAGAAGCTTTTTGTAGACAAGGGCATGTGTGCTGATGTTGCCTTTCATGACAAAGGGGATGGCAACCCACACGCTCACATCCTGCTGACCATGCGCCCACTGACACCAGATGGCGAGTGGGGCGACAAAAGCCGATTGGAGTACATCCTGGATGCTGACGGCAACCGTATCCCTGCCAAACAGAAAGGCCGCTGGAAATCACGAAAGGTTTGTACAACTGACTGGGATGATCGTGGCAATGCGGAACACTGGCGCGCCGCCGCTGCCGATGCCATCAATGAAGCCCTGCGTGAAGCTGGATTCACGCAGGGCTTTGTCGATCCTCGGAGTTATGCAGATCAAGGTGTACAGCGCATCCCCATGGTACACGAAGGCCCGGATGCCCGTGCCATGGAGAAGCGCGGT
>JAFQIB010000010.1 GCA_017397765.1 Clostridia bacterium
TATTTTCACAATTCCTATAGTATTGAGAATACTTGCAAAGAAGATTGAGTTGCACCAATTTGAGAATTCATAAGTTGGCACTGAATAGGAAAAAGTAATCCAACGCGAATATATCTGCAAATTCAGAATCTCCCGACAGGCTATCAGCCCGTCGGGAGATTTTATTTTACGAATTACTTCACAAAGCTGACCTTTTCTTCCACAGCGTTACGGACGGAAGCGCTGGTGGTGCTGTCCGGCTGCACTTCAGGCTGGCCGATCAGCAGCACGGCCACGGCGGTGTATGCCTTATCCACGCCCAGCTTCTCGCACAGCGCATCATGGTTCTCACCGTTAAGCACCATAGTGGGAGACGAGATGATCTTTGTGCCGTAGCCCAGATAAGCGGCAGCAATCACCATGTTCTGCGTTGCCAGGCCGCAGTCAAAGCTGGCATTGGGTGACATGGTCGCTTCATTCATATAGATCACGATCGCCACAGGGGAGTCTCCAAGTGCAGCCTTTGCACTACCGGAGGCAGAAGGCATGGATGGCGCACTGCTGCCGAAATCTTCGCCGCCGGGAGCGTTCATGCCGGCAGGAGGCGTCATTCCCGCAGGCATGGTCACGCCTTCAGGCGGAGTCATTCCGGCGGGTATACCGCCCATGGCACTATTGCCGGAAATCTCTTCCATCACATCGGGATTGGTGATCGCAACGAAGTACCACGGTTGCTGGTTGATGGCGCTGGTCGCCGCCAAACCGGACTGCAAAATGGCATGGAGGTCTTCTTCCTTCACCGCAGTATCGGAAAAGGCCTGCGTTGTTCTGGCATTCATGATCACCTGAATTGTTTCACTTTCTGCACAAGCTGCTACCGTGCTCAGGCAGAGTGAAATCAACATCAAAATCGCTGTCAATCTTTTCATAGTCGCGTTCTCCTTCTTTACCGATTCGTTTTGTAACACTTCGTAAAGATCATTGCCGCACACAGCAGCGCTACGCACAAACCCAGCCAAACAAATCCTTCAGTAGTGTTTTGCTGGGGAAGCAAGCCCGTCATGCCGATTTGCCTACCGAATGAACTGCGCTCTTTTTGTACTGTGGCTCCTTCGTTTGAGGTTGTACCAGCTTCTGCCTCGGCTTGTTTCTCAGGCAAGGTCCTATCCATCGAGGCGGTTGGCATCTCGCCGCTGGGCATAGCAGGCAGATTGCTCCCATCAGGAAGTGCAGGGGATTCTGTGCCCTCTCTCGTTGTGCCAAAGCTGCGTGAGTTCTTGTCTGGCATCTGGAATCCGCCGCGTCCGCCGCCAGGGCCGCCCATTCCACTCATCGTGCCCATCACGGAAAGATCAAGGTCAGAAGCGTCCACTCGGGTATCATCACCCGCCAGCTGGTTGGTGACACTTTCAGCGCGCTTAAGGCAGAAGGATTTGAGGGTTTCCGCACCCTTCTGGAATTCCTCGTAGGTACAGAAGGCTGTCGGGTCAGCCTCCACATAGGGAGCGATCATGGCGAACACCCGGTCGATCTCCTCAGCAAACCAGCCGGAGTTGAATACTGTTGTCATGAATTCCTGATAGACAGCGTGATACTGCGCTGTGTACTCTTCGCTGGCGGTGATCCACCCAGCCATAGGACGGTCGCTGTCGCTTCCCATAGACACAAGCCGATCAATAGAGGTATTCACCGTGGAGGTACCGTTGCTCCCACCAGAGAAGCCACCGTAGGCCAGGTTGTAGTCCCAGGGGATCATGGCCAGCACACCGTCTTCCTCATATAGGTAGTAATTATGCACCATCATGCCGGTGTAGCTGTCGTCGTTGCAGAGGAAATTGTGCACCGCCATGTAGCGAATGACGGCCTCCGTATCCACGACGGAGGTATCACCCTCGTTCAGCGCCTTGAGGGAAGCGATGAGGCGAGCCTGATCTGCGGCGGTAATGTCAGTCTTGGCGTTGCCAAAGATATTGGAGTAACTGGACGGGTCGTCGTCAGAATACTGGAGCTTCACATCTGTGCTGCTGCCGAAGCCTCCAAAGCCACCACCGAAGTTCATGTCCGGCATCTGGAAATCACCGTCCATCCGGGACGGGTCGAAGTTTTCGGGCATTTCACCGCCGGGCATAGCTGGGAAGCTGCCCATATCGGGCATCTCCCTGATCGCGGGGATTGCAGAGATCGCGGTGGGTGCAGGGGTGGCCGTTAGTTCGGGCGCATCGGTGCTGCCACCAGGGATGCTGCCGGGCATTTGAGAGGGATCAAAGCCCTCAGGCATGCTTCCGCTACCAGGGATACCGCCCGGCATCTGTGATGGATCAAAGCCCTCTGGCGGGTTCCCGCCACTGGGGAAGCTGCTGTCCGGCATGCCGGAGAAGCCGCCCATCATCTGTGACGGGTCAAAGTCTTCGGGCATTTCGCCGCCTGGCATGCCAGGGAAACTGCCCATGTCAGGCATCGTCCCATTTGCAGAGGCCGAAGGTGCAGGTGTTGCGGTGGGCGCAGGGGTTGCAGTAGGCGCGGCAGTCGAGCTGTCTCTGTCGGAACGGCTGCTGAAACCGTCCATCATCTGCGATGGATCAAATCCTTCCGGCATGCTGCCCATGCCCGGGAGGCTGCTCATATCGGGCATGGTGAAGGTCGGCATTTCGTTGCCGCTGTTCCCATCATCCCCGTCGAAGGAGAAGCCGAACTTCTCCGCCATTTCGTCCATGTCGAAGTCGCGTCCGTTGCCGCGTCCGCCGCCAAAGGACATGCTGTCTGGCTTGTACAGTTCGCCGTGATCCTTGCCGTAGTTGCGCTGGAGGAAGGCGTCCTCCACGCCCTCCACCGCCAGGTACAGGCCCCAGGGTTCGCCGTTGACGCTGATCTGCACGAAGCTGCACAGGGGTGACGCGACGCCCATCTTGTTCATAAGGGTGTAGGCGAAGTAGTCCTTCATGTAGGTATTGTCCTGGATGAGATTGTTCAGGCTCAGCTTGTCCAGACCGTGATAGGTCACACCGGACTGGTAATGGTCGAACTCCACCTTGAAGGAGTAGCGGTTGTTGCCGTACGCCTGTACCGAGGACAGGGACGTGTTGCCCTTTCCACGGATGGCAACATTTTTATAGCTCTCGCCGTCGATGACAAGGTGACAGGCGGAGTATTCCTCGCTGGTTGCCGTGCTGACGAAGGCGTCCCAATCATCCATGACGATGTCAATGGTGTGAACGCGTGACTGGTCGAACAACCGCATTTCATAGCCGATCAGGTTGTCCTCTGTGACCAGGCCCGTCGCCGCTGCGCCCACAAACAGCGTGGACAGCAGCAGTGTCAGCGCCAGCACGATGCAGCACACCCGGTCAATATTCTTGTGCCGAAGCATTTACACCACCTCAGCCCAGATAGTCGCCGTTGTAGCTCACCAGCACGGCGCTGTTCACACCGTCCATCTCGGACAGCTCGGTGATGAAGTCCGTGTCGTGCTTGAGCAGGCGGATCTCCCAGGTCATCTCGATGCTGCCATTCTGCGCAGTCTTGGACTTGATAACAGCCTTCTCCACATTCTGCTGGAGGTACTTCGTGGCGGACTTCTCCACCTGGGCGTTTGCGCAGGAGATCACCGCGATATAGGGATCATGCACGGCCTTGCGGTTGATGAACACCAGCATCACCACACCAATGATCACGCTGCCGATCACCGCCAGGGGGATCATACCTGCTGCCAGCACGATACCCGCCGCAATGGACCAGAACAGGAAAGCGATATCCATCGGTTCCTTGATGGCGGTGCGGAAGCGGACGATGGACAGCGCGCCCACCATGCCCAGAGACAGCACCACATTGGAGGTCACGGCCAGGATGGTCATCGAGGTGATCATCGTCAGCGCCACCAGCGTACCGCCGAAGGAGGAAGAATACATCACGCCGGAGTAAGTCTTTTTGTACACCAGGAAGATGAACAGGCCGATGCCAAAGGCCAACGCCAGGGTCAGCAGCATGTCCACGATGGACACGGAAGTGATGTTCTCCAGGAAAGAGGACTTGAAGATGTCATTGAAATTCATAGTGATTCAATCCTTTCACATTGTGTCATATCAGCCGTAAATCCGGCACTGGGCGTATTTGGAGAAAGCGGTCTGCCTGCGGCCTTTGATCTGCACGGCATGACGGATCACGGTGGGCAGGTAATCATCCCATTTCACTTCGAGGATGATGTCACTCCCGCTGGCTGGGATGGTCACGCAGGATGGGTTGAGGAAATCCGTGCAGCGCAGGCCCGTGCGAATGTTGTAATCAATCGTCACACGGACATTGCCCGGGCCGTACACAAAGGGGATGCGTTCATAATCGACGATGGTTTTGGGACGCAGACCCTGACCCTTCATTTTGGCGTATAACTCAACCACCAGGGCACGCTTGTCGGAGGCCATCCACAGGGTATCGCCGTCCACGATGCGCTGGGCTTCTTCTGCTGTCAGGCTGCAGGATACCTTGTATCCCACACCGTCCCGTTTGACCTTCTTTTCCAGATGGATGACAGAGGTGTCTCCATCATAATAGCGGATGCGGAATTTTTCGCGCTCATTGACGCCGTCGAGCTTTTCGCGCAGGGCCTTATCTGCCATGTTGTCAAAATACAGGCTGCGGATGGTATAGTAGCCCTTCGCCTGTGCATGGGGATCAAGCTGCGCAATCGCCCGCATGCTGGCGCAGATCGAAGCCCGGTCTCCCGTATTTATCAGGTGTTTGACCTCGTTGCGGTATTGCATATACGATTCACTCCTTTCTTTCGAAATTGAGACATTTTGCATAGTCATCATACAGGTCAGATTTGACGAATGACTGAACGGCGCATGAATCAACCGTAAAAAAACTGTAAATTTTCCTTCAGCGAGGCTTCCAGCAGAATGATACCCGTTCAAATATAACCATTTTCTTCATTTCACACGCATCAAAGCAGACCGCAGGTGAGCAGCAGGAGCTGTGTCGGCGGTCAAAAATTGTTTATATATCTTTTCCAATTCATTCACGCAACTTTTACCGACCATCCATACTTTAGCCAAAAACGTTTGCTACAATCAAGTGTGGAAACCATATCCGAATGAACGACAAAAGGAGGAAACCAAGTTGATCGAAGTCAGCCATCTGACGAAAAAGTATGGCGCGAACCGTGCGGTGGATGATCTGTCCTTCACGATCGAAAAGGGCGTGATTTACGGCCTGCTGGGGCCCAACGGTGCCGGCAAGTCCACCACGATGAACATCATCACCGGCTGCCTTGGCGCAACAGACGGCGATGTGCGCGTTGGCGGGCATTCCGTCGTGGACGACCCCATGGAGGCAAAGAAGCTCATCGGCTATCTGCCTGAGCAGCCGCCACTGTACCAGGAGATGACCCCCAAGGAGTACCTGCGGTTCGTCGCGCAGGCCAAGGGCATTCCCCACAAGGAGTGGAACAGCCAGCTCCACACAGTCATGGAAAAGACCCGCATCGTGGATGTGCAGGATCGCCTGATCCGCAATTTGTCCAAGGGCTACAAGCAGCGTGTGGGCATCGCACAGGCGCTGCTGGGGAATCCGGAGGTCATCATCCTGGACGAACCTACCGTCGGCCTTGATCCCAAGCAGATCATCGAGATCCGCGAGCTGATCCGTGAATTGGGCAAGGAACACACGCTGGTGCTGTCCAGCCACATCCTGTCCGAGGTGCAGGCGGTGTGCGACCACATCATGATCATTTCAAAGGGGCATCTGGTCGCCAGCGATACGCCGGAGAACCTGACCAGCCTCTTTGCAGGCACGACCACCATCAAACTGGAGGTCATGGGTGATGCAGACGCAGTGCGCAGCCTCCTGTCCACTGTTGATGGCATTGAAACCGCCGCCCTCACTACCGAGGACGGCGTAACCCGCTGCGAGCTGACCCAGTCGGGCGAAGAAGATGTGCGTGCGGCGATCTTCACCGCCTTTGCCGATGCGAAGCTGCCCATCCTCGAGATGACCCGCGTCCGCGCCAGCCTGGAGGATGTGTTCCTGGAGCTGACCAGCGGCGAGGCAGCGGCCATCCAGCCCGAACCAGCCGATACAGTCGATGAAACGGAGGTGGCAGAGGAATGATCGCAGTCTACCGGCGTGAAGTCGGCTCCTATTTCAAGGGCGTGCTGGGCTATCTGCTCGGTGCGTTCCTGCTGGTGTTTGCAGGCATCTACTGCATGGTCTACAACCTCAGCGGCTATTATTCCAACTTTGAATATGTGCTCTCTGCGATCGGGTTTATCTACCTGATCGCAGTCCCAATCATCTCCATGCGCTCTGTGGCGGAAGAAAAGAAGCAAAAGACTGATCAGCTGCTCTACTCCCTGCCCATCAGCCTGAGCAGCGTGGTCATGGGCAAGTACCTGGCCATGCTGACCGTGCTGGCGCTGCCTGTGGGCATCATGGCGCTGTATCCGCTGATCCTCAGCCAGTTCGGCGCTGTGGCCTACGGTACGGCCTACGGTGCGCTGCTGGCGTTCTTCCTCATGGGCGGGTGCCTGCTGTCCATCGGTCTGTTCATCTCCTCCATCACCGACAGCCAGGTGGCGGCGGCAGTCATC